>DUKX01000106.1 GCA_013329085.1 Methanofastidiosum sp.
GCAAGAGTCAATGGAATTGAAGGGGATTTCTTAGTTATTATTGATGAATCCGCTAGTATCCCTCTCTCTTTGAGCCAGATAACAAATAAAAATTTTAACATTGGTGACTCTGTTAAAGTAGTTGGAACAGTTGAAAAGGATTCTGACGTTTTGTTTATTAAAGCGAGTTCTGTTCAAAAGGGTGAATATAGCATTCCTAACCTTGAATCTATTAAAAATCCTCCATCCAAAACTATAGATGAAGTATCAAACAACGATTATTGTATAATTTCTCCTTTGATAAAGCATATTGTAAGTGAAGGAGATGGCTTCATTGTTATTTGTGATGATGGTTATGGCAATATTAGAGGTAAGATTAAAAAGGAAGTACAACCTTGGAAGGAATACGATATTAAAGCCAGAATTTATGAGAATAATAACTTGAAAGAGTTTTATGGGTATGAGATTAAAGAAATAAATCCTACCTCCAAGGCTAGAGATATATTTATGGTGATTTAATGGAAAAAATAAAAGATCTTGAAGGTCTTCCAGGTATAGGGCCTAAGACTGCGGAAAAGCTAAGAGAGGCCGGATTTAGAACTGTAGAGTCAATAGCTGTAGCTTCACCAAAAGAATTGTTTGAAATTGCTGAAATTGGTGAAAGTTCTGCCTCCAAGATAATTGAAGCTGCAAGAGAAGCCGCCGATGTAGGTGGTTTTTTAACAGCAAGTGAACTTTTAGAAAAAAGAAAATTTATCGGTAGAATTACTTCTGGAAGCAAAAGGCTTGATGAATTAATAGCAGGAGGATTCGAATCACAAGCAATAATTGAAGCTTTTGGTGAATTCGGTTCAGGTAAAAGCCAGATTGGTCATCAACTTTGTGTAAATGTACAGTTACCAATTGAAAGAGGTGGCCTTGACGCCGGTGCTATATTCATAGATACTGAAAGTACATTTAGGCCAGAGAGAATTATCCAGATGGCAAAAGGAGTGGGTCTAGACCCAACTGAAGTGTTGGGCAAGATTAGAGTCGCAAGGGCTTTTAATTCTGACCATCAAATGTTACTTACTGAAAAAACTGTAGATTTAATCGAAGCAGAAAAAATTAAATTACTTGTAATTGATTCTCTTACTTCTTCATTTAGGTCAGAGTATGTTGGAAGAGGGACTTTGGCCGAAAGACAGCAGAAACTCGCAAGGCATTTAAGGACCTTACATAGCATTGCATCTAACCAAGATGTCTGTGTATTTGTTACCAATCAAGTTTCAGCAAAACCTGATGCTTTTTTTGGTGATCCGACAAGGCCTATCGGGGGCCATATCCTTGGTCACTCATCTACGCTTAGGTTATATTTGAGAAAAGCAAAAGGCGGACAAAGAATAGCAAGACTTGTTGACTCTCCAAACTTACCAGAGGGAGAAGCAATATTCTTTGTAACTGAAAATGGGATCGAAGACAAATAGGTGATTCATTGAAAGACGGAGATTTTGTTGAAATACAATATGTTGGAAAAATTAAAGAGACAGGTAAAATCTTTGATGTAACTGATGAAACAAAAGCAAAACAAGCTAACGTATATAACGAAGGGAATAAATACGAGCCTATCCAGGTAATCGTAGGTGCCGGACATGTCATTAAAGGATTGGACGAGTCCCTTTTAGATATAGAAGTTGGCGAAACTAAAACTTTTGATATAACTCCTGAAAAAGGATTCGGAAAAAGAGATTCTTCTCTATTACAAATAATGCATTTGAATGATTTTAAAAAGCATGGTATATTTCCAAGGGCTGGATTAAAAATTGAAATTAACGGTCACTGGGCGACTGTAAGAAGTGTTTCAAGTGGAAGGGTAAAGCTTGACTTCAATCATCCATTATCTGGAAAAACACTCTTGTATGAAGTAACACTTCTAAAGAAAATTGAAGATCTGACTGAAAAGATTAATGCTATTCTAAAAGTCAGAGCGCCAGGTATTGATATTTCTTCACAAGTAGTTAATGTTGAAGGAGAAAAAGTCAGTATAGAACTTAAAGGGATTAATCCACCTTACAGAAGCTCTCTTGAGGAATTTATCAAATCCGATATTTCTTCATATATCCCTGAAATAAAGGACACATCAATAAGTTTTATTGATTAAACATCTTTTTTTTATTTTATACCCCAATATTTATATTTATCAAAAATATATATTTATTAGATAAAATGGATAAAATAAAAGCTCTAATGATTTCTGTTGAGATACCTACTTTTACCTATCTAGTTTCTTTCATTGGAGTTTCTATTAGAGAAATTATCAAGGGAACTTACCCTGAAAAAATGATAGAACTTCTTTTAATAAACTCTATTCTGTTTGTCCTGTTTTTTGTATTGGTCTATACGATAGGGCATGTTGGTTACTCTAAAAGATTGGAAGGCAAAGAAAAAGAAATAGAAAAATATCCTATTTATTATGGTAAAAAAATAAGTGAAAAAAGAGATAAATATATTAGATAATCTAGTTGCAACACCAGTTTCCTGATGAGGCCTGAAGTCCAAAGGTATCGGTGCCTGAATTGTTGAAGTCGTAATTGAGTGTTATCGGGATTTCAATCCTTCTTCCACATCCGTATCCTGAGAAATTGACATACATAGTGTAGCTTAAAGAGTGGTCTGAACCTGTAGATGCAGTATGTGAAGTTGGTGTAATACTAACGGTAAAACACCTGTTACGATACTCACACTCTGCAAGCTGATTCTGTAGGGATGCTATAGATATATCTTTTGCTTTAATATCTGATTCAAGTCTTGATACTTTAGATGTTAAAGATAAAACTTCCCTCTGTAGAAGTCTTATGGTAGCATCGCTATCTCCCTTGACCTTTTCTAATTCTTTTTCAATGTCTGTTACTTCACTTTGGTAGCCACTTTTCTCTGCTTCAAGTACACTCTTTTCGTATTGAAGCTTTGATATCTGACCTCTTAATGAAGATGTCTCCACAGTAAGGTCTGAGTTAGCTGAAGTTAATGCTTGGTTAGAGTTATATAAAAACGCCAAACCTGCAACTGAGCCTGCAAAAAGAATACCAAGAATTAGAATGACTGCTATGGCAATCGTGCCAAATTCGCCCTTCTTCTCAGTTTCTTTAACTTTATCTCTTTCTTCTCTTGTAGATACTAATTCTTTCTTAAGATTTTCATTTTCTTGATTGATGGTATTTAATTTGGATTCTAGTTCGTCCTTTTTTAGTTTGTAGTCCCTAGCCTTCTTTTCCCATCTTCTGGAATATTTTTTCCATCTTGCTTCTTCTGCCATTAAAGTCCTCCCTCCTCAATAGCATTAATAAATTCTGTATACGATATTGCCTGGAACTTAATGTAGTCCGATATAACATTTGCAAAATCTTCGTTTCCTTCTCCTCTATAATTAATCGCTTTTCTCTGAAGCTCTTTTAGAGAATCAGGACTAAAAGGTGAATCTTTGTATGCACCTGAACCAAAGAAAGAGTTCCACTCATTCTCAAATCTTGTTAAAATAACATCTAAAGATTCATCAAAACTTTGATTGTCATTTTTCGCATAGATTGAGAAAAGTGTCGTTGCAAGATATCTGTTTTCGTCATAAGATATTAACGCCATTTCTTTATATAAATTTGAATAATTTGAAGATCGATTCAAATAAGTTTCTGCTATTTTTTTAAGTTTTGTTTCTGTCTCTCCTAAACCATTCCCATTAATTTCATTAAGATCTTCATTTGCTTGTTTTAAGTATTCTTCTGAATTCGCCAAGTATCTAAGATTTGAAGTCTTGGCCGAATCCTCTATGTATTTCTGTGAGCGTGTAAGATTGTATTCAAGAATCAAGACATTGAACATGTCTTTTCTATCTTCAGGTATTAATTTAAGAGAGCTCATTATTTCCAGAGCCTTGTTCAAATTATCCTCTTTATTCCCCTTCTCACTTTCTATGATACCCTTTAATGCAAAATTGATTGACATCTTTGGGTTGGTAGTAGCGGTATCTTTTGCAAGGAGGAGGTATGGATTTTCTGGATCTATCCTTTCTAGATATGAAATCGCAGAAGTTGTGGCAGTTTCGTAGTCTTCAGAAAGTACTCCAATGGGTAGAGCCATTACTAGTAATGCCGGTATTAAGATTAGCAAAGATATTTTCATTGTTTTATTCATTTTTACCACATAATTACTTGTTTGAAACAATATAAAAGCATTATCTTGAAACGGTTTTATCGAAAGTTTCAGAAAATGAAACAGTCAATTTTAATAATCTAAGTATGATTTATGTATTATGGACTATAAAGGGGCATGTAAGAAGTTATCTCAAGAGTTCTTGGAAGGAAAGATAAAAAATTCCAGAGAACTCGAGTTAAAGAAATCAGAAATTTCGAGCGCCTTTAACTTGGATAGGACCCCTAGAAATTCAGACATTTTAGAATTTCTTAAAGATAGGCAAGAAGAGTTTGTGAGGATTCTAATTAAAAGACCAATAAGGACTATGTCAGGGGTAGCTGTCATAGCAGTAATGCCTTTACCCAGTAAATGCCCGCATGGGAGATGTATATACTGCCCAGGGGACGCAGTAAATACTCCTCAAAGTTATACTGGAAAAGAACCTGCAACAATGAGGGCTATTAATTTTAAATTTCACCCGTTTCTTCAAACATTTAATAGATTAAAACAGCTTTATAACACAGGCCATGAAATAGATAAAGTTGAACTAATTATAATGGGGGGAACATTCCCATCACAATCTTTTGATTATCAAGAATATTTCATTAGAGAATGTCTAAACGCAATGAATTATTTCGACCCTGAGGCAGACGAAACAAGTTTAGACAATATGTTTGATCTTAATTACGTTAATACTTCTCTAGAGAATAGGTTTAGCCATAAAAATAATTCTAATGATTTTGCATCTTATATCTTAGAAGATGAACAATTGACTCTGGACAAAGCCCAAAAAATTAATGAGAAATCAAAAATAAGATGTATTGGGATGACCTTTGAAACAAGGCCTGACTGGGCAAAGGAAGTTCACTGTGATAGGATGCTTTCTTACGGGGGCACTAGAGTTGAACTGGGCGTTCAAATTATTTCCGACGAAATATACCAAAAAGTTAATCGAGGACACACAGTTAATGATGTCGTTCAAGCTACAAGGATCCTAAAGGACGCAGGATTTAAGATAAACTATCACATGATGCCAGGATTGCCAGGATCTTCATTTGAAAAAGATATAGATACTTTTAGAACGATATTTTCTAACAAATTATTCATGCCTGATATGGTGAAGTTCTATTCATGCCTTGTCCTAGAAGGAACGGAATTATATGACATGTGGAAAAAAGGTGAATATGTACCTTACACTACAGAAGAAGCAATGGAGCTTATACTGAAGATCAAGGAGTTCATGCCTAAATGGGTAAGGACTATGAGGATTCAGAGGGATATACCGTCTACTCTTGTCCAAGCCGGGGTGAAACGCTCTAATCTTGGGCAGATGATTGAAGAAGAGCTTAAAATACGAAATATTCAGTGCAAATGCGTCAGATGCAGGGAAGTCGGAAGGAAAGCACACAAAGAAGGGATTTATCCAGAGCTTCAAGACATTAAGTTACTGACTGAAAGCTATGAAGCTTCAGAAGGATTAGAATACTTTATCAGTTTTGAAGATGTCAAGAGGGATATCTTGATTGGGTATGCTAGACTAAGAAAACCTTCAGAGTTTGCACATAGAAAAGAGATCTCCAAAGTTCCAACTGGAATAATAAGAGAGCTTCACGTCTATGGTGGCCTTATCAGTATAGGCGATAAAAAGGAATCTGGGTGGCAGCATCAGGGGTATGGGAGAAAATTATTGCTTGAAGCAGAAAGAATTGCAAAAGAAGATTTGGATTTAAAAAAGATGATAATAATCTCTGGTATTGGAGCAAGAGAATACTATAGAA
>DUKX01000213.1 GCA_013329085.1 Methanofastidiosum sp.
CATTTGAAAATTTTCTTTCTGCAAGCGAGATTCTAAAAAAACTTGGTATTATAAATAAGGCCTATTTAATGATAAAGCCACCGTTTCTAACTGAAAAAGAAGCTATACATGATGCGATAAACTCTGCAAAGAGCATAGAGAATATTGCTGACGTGATTTCATTTAATCCTATGACTGTCCATAAAAATACTCTTGTTGAGTATCTTTGGAACAAAGGGGAATATTCACCTCCTTGGGGATGGAGCATAATAGAGATTTTGAAAGAAACTGCAAAGTTAAGGCCAGATATTATTTGTCATCCTGTTGCTTTTGGTAGATCACGCGGCCCTAAAAATTGCAAGAGCTGCAACAGAGAAATTGAAAAAAGGATTTTAGAATTCTCAATTAATAACGATGTAAAAATATTAGAGTACGATTGTGACTGTAAGAAAGAGTGGGAAGAAGAACTTATGAAGTTCTAATTTGTCCCTAAATTTAAAGCTAGAAATAACTGTGCTGTAGAAATTATTTTAGTAAGAAAAAAGAATCAAATTTAATTCATTGAATAATATTCAAAGTTTCTGTCTGGTCATTTTTAGTTATTTTTCAGATTTATAGATTATAATTATTGAATTAATTATAAATTTTAATAATCTTTAATATTTTTTATATAATATTAGGGAGAGAAAACAATTTTAAGCCTTCCTATAATTGTCGATAATATTAATTATTTTTAATGTAATCAACGAAAAATTTATAAACATATAAAAAATAATAAATACGTGGATATATATGGCAGTAGAAAAAAATTATTCAGATTGGTTACAAGTAATAAGAGATAATGAATCAAAAACTAAACCTAACGACATGAAAGGTGAAATTGGTTTAGCTTTGAAGACAATAGACAAGATGTATGGTAGTGGTGCGGCAACGAGAGCAATGGCACAATGCGAATTACCTGGGTTAGGTTGGAAAACTTTTGAAGAATTAAAATAATCTATTGACTCTTCAATCTTTCTTTATTCTTTTTTGGATCATCTTCAATTTACAATGTTAATAAACTCAAATATATAAAATAATTTCTTCTTGTAATACTTCACATTATTTCGAATCTAGTCCAGCCTTAATTTTAAGACCAGAAATTATTGAAGTTAGAATTTTTTTGGTATGATAATTTTGGATTATCTTTCATAGATATTCTTATATATAACAATGTTATATAGTATATATGTGCAATGAGAAAGATCCTCAGAGAGGGTGGCTACAGTTTCTCATATTGAGGGTGGTCTGTGAAACTCCTTCTTATGGTTATGAAATTATTAAAAAAATAGAAGAAATGAGTCATGGGCGACACTCAATCAAAACTGGAACAATGTATACTACTTTGAGGCGCATGGAAAATAGTGGTTTATTATCTTCTATGTGGGAAAAAAATCAAGATGCGCCGGATAAAAGAATTTATGAGCCAACTGCAAAAGGTGAAGAATTTCTAAAGAAGTGGTTTGAAAACTTAATCGAAAGTAGATCAATAATCGATAGTATGATCGAGTTTTATAATAATAAGTTTGGAGGAAGATAGATGTATTTCAATAATTTAATAGAAAATAATTATTTTTCTGACAAAGAACCCAATAAAATAGATTTGATTAAATCAGAAAAGTTCAATATTGTAACAGTCTATTTTATGAAAAATCAAGAAATACCACCTCATCCAGAACCTTACGCTGTATTTTTCTATGTAATAAAAGGTAAAGGCGTTTTCACAAATAAAGAAGGAAAATTTGAGCTTGGATCTAATCAAGGTATTTTTGTAGACCAAGACGAAATTCGGGGCATAAAATGTCTTGAGGATATGGTAATCGTGGGGGTTCAAGATGGCCATTGATTTTCTTGTGCTGAATGTTTTGGTGTTATTGGCATTGGCTATTTCATTTTTTAAATCTAGAGAAAAGACCTCAAAGGTAATAAAAATTGCTTTTAAGTCGCTAATTAATACCGCACCCTATATCATAATAACTATTATAATTATAGGTATTATGCAAGGATTTATTCCAAATAGGTTAATAGCAGAATATCTAGGAGAAAAATCAGGTATTTCTGGCGTTCTTCTGGCATCTCTTATTGGGGCCATTTTATACATTCCTGCTTTTGTTTCATTTCCTTTAGTTGCTTCCCTAATTGAAAAAGGGGCAAGTGTTATGATTGGAGCGGCATTTATCACAAGCCTGACAATGATAGGCTTCACATCACTGCCACTTGAGATAAAAGAATTTGGAATTAAATTTACAGTTCTAAGGAATATATCAAGTTTTGCCGCTGCGATATTAATTGCAGTTGCGATAGGTGTATTACTATGAAAGAAAATAAGATAATTAAAGGGAACAATAAATCCAAAATTATGAAAAGCTATGCCGGAGTTCTATTATTTATAACATTGTTTATTGGGGTAGTAACCTTATTCCCAGAAAGAAAAGAAATAATTGTCAATGAATCTGTAAAATATTTTATAGAAATGCTACTGATTATCCCAGCAGTTATGTTGTCCATAGGATTATTTAGCGTTTGGGTGTCTAAAGAACAGACTAGTAAGTATTTGGGTAAAGAATCCGGCCTTAAAGGTGCCGCGATATCAATTATTATTGGATCTCTTCCAACAGGCCCACTTTACATGGCCTTCCCTATCGCATCCTCTCTCCTTAAAAAAGGAGCCAGCATGCTAAACATTGTAGTTTTTTTGGGAGCATGTGCATGTCTAAAAATACCCCAAGGGATAGTTGAGCTTAAATTTATGGGACTAGAATTTATGATATTGAGATGGAGTTTCAGTATTATCTTAATTATTCTAATGGGGTACATAATAGAAAGGGTAATTGATGTGAAAAAAGAGACATTGCCCCAAATATAAAATAAGAAAAATATTTTTAATTTTTCTTTGCCACAATACTCAAACGTTCAATAGGCAAACCATAATATTGTCTTATGCTTATTTCTTCATCACTTGACGTAGTTGAGATTTCAAATCCTGAATCCTTGATCAGTTTAAGATAGTCTTCTTTTAATATTGCACCGGCGATACAGCTAACGAGAAGCATCTCATTTTTTCTTAAATCATCGCTTAGATTTTGAAGCAAGACTATGTCAGATATGTACATTTTTCCTCCATTCTTTAGAACTCTGTGAGCTTCATTGAAGGCTTTGGCCTTATCAGGTACAAGATTAATCACACAATTACTTAATATGACATCTACCGAACCATCATCAACTGGAAGATTTTCTATGTCACCGTGTCTAAATTCAACGTTCTTATATCCATATTTTTTTACATTTTGCGTTGCTTTTTGGACCATTGTCTCGGTGAAGTCGACACCTATGACCTTTCCTTTTTCTCCAACTTTATCTGCTGCAAGAAAACAGTCAAGTCCTGCTCCTGATCCAAGGTCTAGTACAGTTTCTCCTTCCTTTATCTCACCAAGTGCAGTCGGATTTCCGCAACCCAACCCAAGATTGGCCTCAGATACCTTTCCGATCTGCGTGTCTGAATAACCCAATGATTTAGCAATTAGTTCATTATTATTCCCACCACCACATCCGCAACTGCAGCCACAGTTAGAAGATGCTATTTTAGAATAATTTTCTCTTACAATTCTCTTAATATCTTCATCTTTCATATTTAATCCCCTCACAACAAGCCATTCCTTCAATGCCAAAATTATTTAACATTTCAATTGTGGCCTTATCTTTGATACTGTAGATAATATTCCTGCCTTTCTTTTCAGATTTTAATATATCCGCATCGACTAAAATCTTAAGATGCCTCGAGATAGTAGTCTGGTCTTTTTGGATATCAAACGTGAATTCGCATGCACAGTACTCTTGGGTTAACAGGCATTTAACAATTTTAAGACGAGTTTCATCGCCTAGTGCTTTGAATACCTCTACTTGAGCACCCATAATATTCATGCATATATGTGCATATATAAATATTTCGATTGGTAAAAGGAATTCTTTTAAAGTCACCCAGTAATTTCAAACAGTGAATATGAAGAGAATTGGTATTGTTGCTTGTGAAATCTTTGAAGAAGAGTTGTTAAAGCTCTTATCTGAATACGATAACATCGACAGAATTATACTTGTTTCTAGTGATTCTTCAAAAGAGTTTCAAAGAATGCTTGAGACTAACTACAATTATGACAAAATTACAATTGCAAGGGAATTATGTTCAACAAAATTCCTAAAAAGACAGGCTCCTCTAGAAGTTGTTGTGAATATCCTGCCTTTTGCCCTCCACCTTTATGCAGAAGATATAAAAAGAGAAGTAGTAGCCGCATCAAAGGAAATAGAAAAGCATGTTGATTATATACTCCTCCTATATGGATTATGTGGAAACGCTTTAGGTTCTATAGGAGAATTATTGTTTAATAATAAAATAAAAGTTCCATTTGGAATTCTAACAAATGAAAAGGGACAAATCATGGATGACTGTATATGCGCCCTTATTGGATCAAGTGAGAATTATCTAAATGAGTTAGAACAAACTACAAATATTTTTTTTATGACTCATGGGTGGGCAAAACATTGGCCAAGACTTTTAGAAGAAAAAACAAGAAATGTTGGCCCCAAAAAAATGGCTGAATTGTCTGAAATGGATGTTAAAGAAAAGTTCATGTTAACTTTTGGAAGCTCCGACTATAAAAGGGTAATAGGTATAGAACTTGACTTTATTGATAAATCTAATTTTAGGGCCAAATGCAAAGAGTTTGCATCGTGTTTTAAGAGTGAGCTTGTTATTAGAGAAGGAACTATTAATACTTTAAGAGATTCATTTGGTAAAGCCTTGAAAGAATTAGAAAAATAATTTATGATTGATTCTATAGTTAATATACTTATACTCGTTTAAAGAATTGATTTACCATTAATAAAAAAATATAAATATTTAACTAGAATTTTATCCGCCACTGCATTTACTGCAACCGCCAGAACTGCTTCCACCTGCAGAGTGTACTGGTACAAGACCCATTGTATCATAGTCTAATGCAAACAAGTTTGATTTTAAAGTANNACAGGACCGTGCCCATCATTTGTTCTAAACCAGTATTCTATTTCCCAGCCTCTTGCCTTCGGAGCTAATTTAAATAAATCTCCCTCTGACAATGGGAGTACGTATAAAATCCCATCTTTTGAATTATTATCTGTGATGTCTTGCTTTTCCATTGCTCTTCTAGAACCATTAATGTAGACGAACATATATGCAGGTAAATCTCCTTCAGCATCTTTGTAGGTCACTTGAAATTTGTATGAAAAAATATTTCCCTCAAAAGTATATAACAAAACTCCCCCTTCAAGAGTTGGTGGTGTATTTTGGACAGCAGATATAGGCGTTATTAATACAGAAATGGCAAATATAATTGCTGCAAATATTCCAAATAGTTTTCTCATATTTTTACCTCCAATCTAGGTTATTAAACTATTAATATTAATTATAAAAGTCTTTTTATTATAGATTATACTTATCAATAACTAATAAACTTATTATTTCTAAATATCAATAAATTTTTTAGTTATGAATTTCTAGATAAGAAATATATAGTAAATTCCAACTGCGATAAATATCACTGCAACTGCCTTTCTCATCCAATTTTCAAATGTCTGAACTTTCTTCATGACCTCGCCCATTTTTGAAACACTGAAAACTAATATTAGCGAGAATATGATCACTGGTAACCCTGTTGCAATTGCAAAAATTGAAGGTATAATAATTGGATCACTATTCTGAAGTGCTAAAGGAATAAGCATGCCAAAGTAAAATACACCGCTTATTGGACAGAACGCCAGAGCAAATAACATGCCTAACAATAGACTACCAATTAATCCTTTTTCAGATAAATATTCCTTAAGTTTAGCTATTCTTTCACTACTTTTTCCAA
>DUKX01000235.1:0-181 GCA_013329085.1 Methanofastidiosum sp.
TCTAGTTTTAATACTTTTTTTCCATCCATTGGGGATTTAACTGAACCTAAGAATATAACTGAAGCGCCACATTCGTCATTTCTTATCTTTTTTAATTCTTCATCAATACTAAAGTCCGCTTTTTGAATTTTGATCATTCTATCCCCCACTTGAAGGCAACATTATGGCCACTTCGTCACCT
>DUKX01000235.1:241-5406 GCA_013329085.1 Methanofastidiosum sp.
ACAAGAATTTTCATTCTAGCACCAGTATGGTGTTTTTGACTTAATTGAATAAATCAATAACTCTTTTAATTTTTCATGGTCAGAAAAGTCTTTTACTTTTATTAGATTATCATTTCTAAATAGGCAATTTTTGATTTCACCTTCGCTTGTAACTCTAATGCTCATGCAATTATTACAGAATATAGTGTTGTGCATAGACCTGACTACCTCGATTTCTTGAGGGACAAAATATTTCTTTCTACGGTGCTTTTCTCTTTCAATTATTTTAGTAGCATGCTTTTCAAGGTGTTCTTCTATGGGTAGAACACTTGCATAGTTTTCTTTGTAAAAATCAGAATCCAGATCATCTTTAGCGGAGATAAGTTCGATTAACTGTAGAACCATACCTTCTTTCGTGAATTTTACCATCTCTTTAATCTCGCGATAATTTCTTTTCATTACGACCATGTTGATTTTTATTGGGAAGATCTCTTCTTGATATGTTTTTTCTATCGCATCTAAAACATCTTGGAGCTTATTTTTGCCTGTTATGCTTGAATAAGTGTCATTATCCAAGGTATTCAAGGTAACATTAAATCTGGATATTCCCGCTTCTTTTAGGTCAGATACCTTTTCACACAAAAGAGTTCCATTTGTAGACATTGATACATCATCCATGTAGTTAGATGCTATTTGAACAATATCCACAATATCTTTTCGAAGTAGAGGCTCTCCGCCTGTAAATCTAACTTTTTTGATACCTAATTCGCTAGTAACTTTAAGTAGGTCTTCTATATCTTCCTTAGTTATTTCTTTTTTACCATTATCTGATTGGGAGCACTCACCCTCGTGATGGCAATATATACAGTTTAAATTGCAACGTTGAGTTAATGCAACTCTTAGTACTTTAACTGGTAATTCTGACATATTAATCTTCCAAGACTATTACTTCTAACTCTTCGCCTTTATCGACAAATTCAGTGTTCTCCTCAATTATGGCAATTCCCTCTGCTTTTAAAAAACTTGATATAGCACCACTCCCGCGAAATACCGATGAAACTTCTTCTCCTTTGATCATAACTGGTAAGAAATCTTTTCTTCCTCTTGTTGAGTAAATCCTTTCATTTAAAATAAATTTTTTGATTTCTAATTCTTTTTGTAATCCCATCATTTTGTATATAAAAGGTAACACTAAGACATTGAATATAACAAATGAAGATGTTGGATGTCCTGGAAGGCCAAAAATTAATTTGTTGTTTCTCATTCCAAATAAGGTAGGTTTTCCCGGTTTTATGCTAATACCATGAATTATCAATTCCCCAAAACTTTTTAGAGCCTCTTCTACAAAATCTCTTTCACCTTTTGATGCCCCGGCAGAAAGAATTATTATATCACAATTTTTTGCTTCATTTAATTTAGAGAGGATTTCTTCTTTGGTATCTCTTGCAATGCCAAGATTATAGGTATCACAACCTAATTTATCTAATTTGGAAGAAATGTAAAAAGAATTAACATCATAAGTTTTGCCATAGTCAAGTTTATCCCAAGGCATTATAATTTCGTTTCCAGTTGAAAAAACGCCAATTTTAGGTTTTCTATAAACAGTAAGCTTTTGAATACCCAGTCCTGATAGCAATCCAAGAATCCTGGGGGTAATCAGAGTATTTTTTGATAAAATTCGACTTCCTTTTTTTATGTCATACCCTATCTTCATTATATTCTCTCCAGGCGTTACCCCTCTTGTTAGAGTAATATACTTACCTAGATTCTGGGTATTCTCTATCATAACAACAGAATCGGCACCTTCTGGGACAGGGGCGCCAGTTGCGACGTAAGAACATTTTCCCTTTTTAGTCGAATACTTTGGAGAGCTACCAGCATTTACACTTTCAATCAATCTTAGTTTTACCGGCGAATTTTCACTAGCTTCGAAGGTATCTTCTGATCTAACTGCAAATCCATCCATTTGTGATTTAGGGTAATGAGGCACGTTAATCGGGGAAACAATATCCTCAGCCAATACTCTGTTCAAAGAAGAAATAAGCGGCGTATCTTCTGACTTTATATCCAAAGATATAGTTTTATTAATTATATTAATCGCTTCTTCATAGGTTTCAAGTTGTAAGAATTTCACAAAATCCCTGCATCAATATATTCATCTCTTAATAATCTGAAGTGCAGTGGCTTTAAAAAATATATTGATATCTTTACCTTCTATGATCTTAAGATTCTCAATCGATTGTTTTGTAACAGCGGCTTCAACTTCAAATCCACAGTCTATCCTCACGATATGATAAAATCCATGTTTAATTACAGATATTACTTTTCCTTTGAACTCGTTTCTAGCGCTTGTATTACCCTTACCCAAGATTATATCTTCTGGCCTAATAATTAGCCTCACACCCTGTCCAACTTTGAAATGATCAGACAACGCTACTATTTGTTTTCCATTGACATCTACTATTAGTTCTTTTTCATTTTTTTTTATAACTTTACCTTCCCAAATGTTTTCAATCTTTACAAATTTAGCTATTTCTTTAGATATCGGTTTATAGAAAATCTCATCTGGATTCCCAACTTGGACTACTGTTCCATCCATCATAATTCCGATTCTATCTGCGAGTAATATAGCTTCCTCTTGGCTGTGGGTAACATGAATAAAAGTTATGCCTTCTTTCCGGTGGAGATCTTTCATCTCTGGTATTAGTTTAGATTTTGTATTCTCATCCAAAGCAGAGAAAGGTTCATCTAGAAGTAAAACTTTGGGATTAATTGCAAGAGCTCTAGCAAGAGCTACTTTTTGTTGCTCTCCCCCACTCAATGTCGTTGTGTCTCTATGCATCAAATGTTCTATTTTAAGAATATTTGATAGCTCCTTTATTTTTGAATCTATTTCGTTTTTAGAGATATTTCTAAGCTTCATCCCATATTCAATATTCTTTCTAACAGATAAATGTGGAAAGAGTGAATAATCTTGGTATAAGAATCCAAGATTTCTTTTTTCTGGGACTTCATATGTAATATCTTTCTCATCTATGAAAATTCTACCTTCATTGGGTATATATAGCCCTACAATAAGTTCAAGTAATAGAGTTTTTCCAGCGCCAGTCGGACCTAAGATAACAAAGTATTCGCCTTCTTTTATTTCTAATGAAATATTATTTAATGTAAATGTATCCCAGTTATTACTTAAATTTTCGATTCTTATCATATTATCCCTTTTTCTTGGAAATTAATCTTAGAAATACAAATATAACGAAACATAACAATATTAGTAAAACAGCAATAGGCTGTGATTCTTGCAAACCGCCTGTATTAAATCTATAAAATATTAATGTTGAAGCAATCATTGGATAATATGCAATTACTACAACTGCACCAAATTCACTTATTCCTCTGGCCCAACTCATAATTGCGCCAGATATCAAGTTATGATAAGAAAGAGGAATGGCTATTTGATAAAAAGACTTCCATTGGGAAGCCCCTAAAGTTCTTGCAACGCGTTCAAAATTAGGATTAACACTTATGAATCCCTCTTTTGCTGAATTTACAAATAAGGGATAACTTACAAAAAACATTGCTATTACTACTCCCCATAATGAATCTTGAAACACTATACCCAGATTTCCAAAAATAGATCCAACTGTACCTCTCCTGGATAGAAGAGAAAACAGGGCAATTCCTGCAACTGTATGAGGTATTATAACCGGGATATCTATTAGTGATTCAATTATATTTTTACCATAAAAATTATTTCTTGCAATAGCATATGCAAGAGGTATCCCAAATATTACAGCTAATATTGTTGAAAGAACAGAAGCATAGAGAGTCAACCCAATTGACTTTAATACATACTGATCTTTCAGTATGGCGATAAAATAAGTTGGGCTAACGATTAATTGTTTGTATAACATATTAAATAGAGTTCCAACTACGAAAACTATTATAGCGAATCCTATAAAGAAAAAAATGAAGGAAATAGGATTCCTTCTTAATTCAAGTTTAATTTTATTTTTCATTAGTTGTCAGCCACATATTGCTGTAAAATTTGTGGTAATTTTGTTTTATCATTTGCCTTTGCAGGAACTACTGGCGGTTGTCCATCGGCGGTAAATATTTGTTGACCATTTTCATCAATAACATATTTAACGAATTCGTTTGCAAGCGCTGCGTTTGGTGCATTTTTAGGAACGGTAATTCCATAGACTACTGGAGTAGCTTTTTGTGTCTTGCCATCTGAAGTCTTAACCTGAACTTTATCATAGGTACTTGCGTAATCAACGTCACTTAAGTTAATAGATGCAGGTAATCTTACATATTTAAGATTATTTTGTACTGCAACTGATATGTATTCCCAAGCGTAATCAATTCCACCTTCTTGTACCATCGAAACTAATTCTACTGATTTATTTCTTATGGTTATCTTGCTAGTGTCAGGAGCTAAATCTTCAGGTGTTGTTATTGTGTAGATTCCATCTACTTCAGCTACTGTTATTTTTGACTTAGAAGTTATTAAGTCTTCCAATATTTTGTCGTCATTGTATGCAAATTCAGCTAATTGTATTGTCATGGGTGTTCTGTATCCACATGGGTCTAGGTTTGGATTTGAAAATGCCCATATAACATCTGGTTTGTTGAGTATTTTATACCAGTTATTTTCATTGACAATACTTGCGTACTTACTCTTGTCAGAATATGTCAGAACCATTTCATTTTTAGCAAATAGGATATACCAGTCTGCGTAGTCTGGCATCATCATTGATGGAATTAGGGTATAGTCTGCAGATGCAAGTACATCGGCTTCTGTTCCAAGTTGTGTTATTTTATTAACACATTCTTTACTCCCGGCAGGTTCCAATTGTACATCAACATTTTTGTGGTCTGCTTCGAACTTTGCCTCTACTTTTTCCATAGGTGAAGTAAGACTTCCAGCTATCAGTACTTTCAAAACTGTTTTTTGCCCAGTATCTGTCTGGCCAGTACAACCAACAGTTAAAGCTACCATTATCCCAATTAAGAATAATGCTGATATTTTAAGATATGTTTTTCTTTTATTAATAGTATCACCTCGTTATGTTTATATGGATATAACGATATTTAAAATTAACTGAATTAGACTTCTTATTTCTAAAAAAAACTAAATAATTCTGTATATTTAAAGCCCACAAAATTTATATAGATAAGTA
>DUKX01000217.1 GCA_013329085.1 Methanofastidiosum sp.
GGTAAAAAGAACTATATTAATTCAATAAAAGAGGCATATTCCAAGATCTTTAAAGTTCTGATTGTGAATATAATGGCTTTCATTATATTTTTAACAGGAATTTTATTCTATGCTGTCCATCCTATTCTTATAATAATGGGATTCTTTTTGGCACCTTTCTTATGCTTTGTATCGACTTCAATAATAATAGATAACTTGCCTCCCTTTAAAGCAATAAAAAATAGTATATTATTAGCTTTACATTATACAACGCCTTCTTTTTTCTTATTCGTCTTTTCATTTTTTGTATTAGTTGCTATCCCCCTATCAATTTCATCTCTTCTGTACTACTTTTTTTCAGCCGATTTATTAGGAAAATTTATTATATATGGAATTCCCATATTAGAAATGATATTTGCAACATATATTGCCATATTGGTAACAGTTGCATATCTCAACTACAGAGGGTATTAAATGCTCTACAAAGAGCTTGTCGATGTATATGAAAAATTAACTTCAACTAACTCTAAACTTGAGAAGAGGGATATTTTATCTGATTTCTTTTTAGTAGTGCCTGATGAGATTTTACCTTTTGTTACAGGTTTATTGGCAGGATATGTCTTTCCCAAATGGACTGAAAAAGAACTGGGCATAGGCCCAAAACTTTTGTTGAAAGTTATATCTAAGATAACAGGGATAACTGAAGAAAAAGTTGAAAAATTTGTATACTCTTCGGGGGACTTTGGAGAAGGTATTGAAAAGGCCATAGAACAAAAAAAGCAACAAACATTCTTTGACATTAAAATTGAAATAACATACTTAATGGATCTTTTTGAAAAAGTCTCTGCCTATGGGGGAAAGGGCTCGCAAGACAAAAAAATAAAGTATCTTTCTGAACTATTTTCAGCAGCATCACCAATCGAGGCGAGATATCTATCCAAGACAATTCTTGAGCAGATGAGAACTGGAGCTGCAGAAGGGATAATTATTGATGCAATATCTAAGTTTTCAGGAATTCCAAAAAAAGAAGTTGAAAAAGCTTATTTATTGACAAATGATCTTGGATTAATAGCGCTCTACTCTAAAAAAGGGATAGAAGAACTATCTAAATTGAATGTCACTGTGGGAAGGCCCTTAAAACCAATGCTTGCTCAAATAGGGGGTTCTATTGAGTTGGCCCTTAAAGATATAGATGAGCCAGAGATGGAAGTTAAATATGACGGGGCTAGAATTCAAGTACACAAATCAGGAGATACAATAAAAATATTTTCCAGACGTTTAGAAAATATTACAGATGCACTACCTGAAGTCTTGTCTGAGCTAAAACAGACATTAATCCCTGAGACTATAATATGCGAAGGCGAGGTAGTCGCATATAAAGATGGAAAGATAGCGCCATTCCAATATGTTTTAAGAAGACTCAGAAGAAAATACCAGATTTCAGAGCTATCTGAAAAAATACCCTTGAAACTTTTTCTTTTTGATTGTCTTTTAATCGGAAAAAGGTCTCTAATCGATTTAACATTAAAAGAAAGAAGGGATATTTTAGTTTCCTCAATAAAAGAATCAGAACTTGTAAAAATTGCCGAAAATAAGATATCAAAAGATCCTTTAGAGATTAAAGATTTCTACAATAAATCTATCAATGATGGGCATGAAGGCATCATGATAAAAGACTACTTATCCCAGTACCAACCTGGTGCAAGAGGTAAAAAATGGCTAAAAATTAAACGTACCTTGGAAACACTGGATTTAGTGATAATAGGGGCTGAGTGGGGAGAAGGGCGAAGAAAAAAATGGCTTTCGTCTCTACTTCTTGGTATAAGGGATGAAGAAGGTAAATTCTTAACAATAGGGAAAGTAGCAACAGGGCTTTCAGATGAACTTTTCACTGAGATCACAGAACAACTAACTCCCTTGATTTTGGAAGAAAAAGGCAAAACAGTAACCATAGTTCCAAAAATTGTCGTTGAAGTTCTTTATGATGAAATGCAGCATTCCCCTAAATACGAAAGTGGATTTGCATTGAGATTCCCTCGGGTATTGAGAATAAGGGATGATAAAGATGCCTATGATTCTGACACAATATCCCGTGCATTTGAAATCTATGAGGCGCAAGAGAAAACTTTTTAAATAGATTGTAAACTAAAAAAATAATCAAGTTTACAATAGGTGTATTAATGCTAAAATCAAAAGAACTTTCTCTTGTTGCATTGTTTGCAGCACTTACTGCGGTCGGAGGATTTATTTCAATTCCTTTTTATCCAGTGCCTTTGACTCTTCAAGTATTTTTTGTCTTACTCTCTGGCGCAATTTTAGGTAAAAAATTAGGCGCATTAAGTCAGATAATATATCTTGGGCTAGGTGCAATAGGGGCACCAGTTTTCCACAATTTTACAGGCGGGATCGGAATTTTGCTTGGCCCAACTGGTGGCTTTATTATTGGATTTGTGCCAGGTTCTTACGTGGCCGGTTTATTTTATGAAAAATTCAACAGCAATAAAATCCATTTTTCCGGGCTTTTACTATCTATAGTTCCAATATATCTAGTAGGGGTCCTCTGGCTTTCGTTTATTACTGGGATGTCGCTAGAAAAAGCTATTCTTGTGGGGGGAATTCCCTTTATTCCTGGAGATTTTGTAAAATCAATTATAGTATTTCTAGTTGAAAAAAAAGTCAAAAATTATCTCAAATTCAATATTTGATTTATATTTTTTCAATTTATATCTCTAATTTTGGAGGAACGGCTATATTACACAACTTTTATAAATACATTTATAAATTACTCCTTATAAATTATATTATAATCTTGGAGGTATTCTTTGTCCGAATCTAAATTAGGTAAGTATAAAATGACGGTTCAAAATGTTGTTACTTCTGCTAACTTATTTAACAGAATTGACCTAGTTAAAGCCGCAAGTTCTTTAGATAACAT
>DUKX01000148.1 GCA_013329085.1 Methanofastidiosum sp.
TAATATCTGGCTTTAGATGATTAAATCTCGTATCAATAGATGCAACTTTACTTAATAGAATTTTACCCCAAATATTTAGAGGATTTGTGCTTTGAGAATCTGTTATTCCTGAATTCAAAAGTGGCATATCATCTTTATGGAGAAGAATTTTAGCCCCTGTAATTTTTTTTATTTCTAGAGCATTTCCAATATGGTCATAGTGGGCATGCGTCAAAACAATGAGTCCGATGCTTTTGGGAAGTATCTTATTATTTTCAAGAAAATCCAAAATAATTTGGGTTTTGCCCTTGTAACCAGTATCAATTAGAACATTACAAGAGTTAGAGTTCAAAATATAGCAATTTGTTACTCCAACTTTTATAATATTAAAGTTATTTTCCACATTTTTCAATATATTGGAAAGTCTTATAAGTTTTATAGCCTATCCTAATTATAGGTGTTTGTATGGAAGAAGAAATTAACAACGATGAAACAAGTGAAGACAGTCAAAAATTTCCTTTGCCAATGGGTACCATTGTCAGAATCATGAGGACTCATCTCGATAGTGACAAGATGATTTCAAGGAAGGTCAAGGAAGAGATGAATCTGTTTTTAGGTAAGATGCTTGAAGACGTCTCTACTAAATTAAATGAAAGCCCTTACGTAACAGTAGATGAAGTGATGTTTAGGGAAGCTGTAAGGCCTTACGAAAACATGAAATCAGTTGAACTTGAAAAGAAGAGGATAATAAAAACTCTAGAGAAGATCAAAGCCGACTGCGATGTTTTGATAGAAGAAGTTAACAGGACTTTTAGATTATAGATTTATTTATTTTTATTTAAATAAAATTATAAAAAATTAAATATTAAATTTTACTTAATATTTGCTCTAAGAGTTCTTTTGCTTTTTTAAGGTCGTTTACTGCTTTAATGACATTCCCTGTTTTTTTAGCGTTTTGGATATACTGTTCTGCTTGAGTCCACATTGATTTCACATTGTCAGGAACACTGCATCCTGCACTTGAAACTCCGCTCTGCTTGCAATCTGCTGGAAGCTTATTTAGTATTTGTGTCTGTAAGCTATTAACTGTTTTTAATCTGTTGTTGTAAGCCGATTTTAATTCTGCGTGTATGGCTAGTTTTGAGTTGTTTAGGACAGCTACGGTGACAGTTGCTGTTGGTAGAGTTGAAACATCGTTTGGCATTCCTCCGTATTCTACAATGTATCCATCAGTCGCTTCATGATCCTCGACAGCATCATTCCAAAATCCAGAGAAATAAAATTCTCCGTAACTCTCTTCTCCACCACTGCCATTTGGTTCTCCGGTAGCCCAATTACAGTAAATATAACATTCTGGCCCAATATTTGGGTACCTTCCATAGAAAAATTTAGTTCCTGCTTCGGGACCTGTAACCCAATACCAATTATCGTCCGTATCATCAGTTACGAGGGGATCATCAGTAGCACCCATCCATGCGGAATCTTCTTCGGATACTAATTCATTTTCTACAATGAACTCATTTTCTTCTTGAGAAGTTATGGTAACAAGGTATCCTTTAAGCCCATAGAGAGATAGTGCTGATGCATTCACGTTGGCATCACCCCAAGTAAAAGTACCTGAAACAAAATCATAGTAGTGTCCTGTATCTATGCAAAATTTATCTATATTTTCATCATTAAGGGGAACAGAGTAGGTAAATGTATCAATCCCGGACCAATTTGGATCAGGTGTATACCTTATCATGCCGTTTTCTATAATGGCCGTACCATGCTTTGGTTGGCTAATCGGCCCTAGGTATTTAAGTTCTGTATTATCGTTGGCTAATACATTAATTAAAACTGTGCCATCTTTATCGCATATGGCAGAGTCTTTTACTGCCCCTCCAGAAGCCCAAACTGAAGAAACTAAAAAGCAGGGCATAATTAAAGAGAATATTACGAGTGAAGTTATTATTTTTTTTATTGCTAACATAGTATTACCTCCTTGCAATACATTATATATCAATATATTATGCATTAGTATATAAACTTTTTGGAAATATTAGTTATCAATAATGGTAATCAATAACTAAAAAATATGTAAGAAGCTAAAAAATAGATTATCTTTTTATAGAAAATTAATAAGAGGCAATTCAAATAGTAAAATTAAAGAGTTATTTCCAAGAAATCTTCTGCGACTATTGCATTTTCACAGTATTTTTTTGATTCTTCTTCAACTTCTTTTGTTTCATATCGCTGACTTATATGCGTCAATACAAGCTTTTTTGCAGAAAGAAGCTGTGCAACTTCACACGCCTCCTTAACAGTAGAATGGTATGTTTCTTTCTTATCTTCTTGTGATATGAATGTCGAGTCATGAATTAAGACATCGCAGTGATATGCTTCTTCTGGAAATGCTTCTATCTTCTCCGTGTCACCTGTATAGACTATCTTTTTTCCCTTCCTATTTTTACCTGTTACTTCATCAATCGATATTTCCCTACCATTGACTTCAATTTTTCCATTTTTCTCCAGCAAATTGAACATCTCACCCTTTATGCCAAGCTCATCACAAAGTTTTTTGTTAAATTTTCCTCTTGAATCATTTGCAGCAAAAACATATCCGATTGCAGGGACTCCGTGAGATACCGGAAATGGCCTTATCCAATAACCGTCGAACTCTATCTTTTCATCAAATACTTCTATGACATGGATATCAAAATCTGCAGAAAAATAAGGTATTGAGAATAATTGTTTCATATATACAATGGTATCCTTTGGAACAAATATCTCAAGTAACTGCGTTCTGCCGTTTAGTTTCATGGATTGTATTAGGCCGACAAGCCCCATTACGTGGTCAGCATGAAGATGTGTTATGAAGATTTTTGATATTTTCATCGGTGAAACCTTCCTTATCATCTGCCTCTGTGT
>DUKX01000101.1 GCA_013329085.1 Methanofastidiosum sp.
TGGATTCCGGGCGTCTTGTTCCGGATGAAATCATCATCTGCATGATGAAAGAAAGATTTTTAGAAGATGACTGCACAAAAGGATTTTTACTTGATGGATTTCCAAGAACCATAGCTCAGGCCGAGGCTTTAGACGATTTGTTAAATCAAATGGATATGTCCTTGGACTATATTGTAAATATTGATGTGAACGATGAAGATATAATCAATAGAATCTCAAAAAGATTATCATGTCCAAACTGTGGAGAAGTCTATAATTTACTTTTCAAGAAACCTAAGAAAGAGATGTCATGCGACACGTGCGGAGGAAAGCTTCATCAAAGGGATGATGATAAAGAAGAAGTGATAAGAAATAGGCTCGATGTTTACAGAAAGCAAACTGCACCTTTGATATCTTATTACAAAGAAAAAATAAAAAATGTCGATGGTAGTAAGAATATCGGCGAAGTCACAAAAGTCATATTTAAGATTCTAAAATCTTAATTTTATTTAATTTCTATTAATCAGAAGGTATATACTCGTCCAAAGTCCTAGTGTTTAACTTTAGTTCTATGTTGTTTCCTGTCGATTTAAGATGTTTTTTTGGCATGTTTTTATAGAAGAGTCTATGATTTTCTCTTTCTTTTATATATTGAGAATCATAGTAAACTTGCCATATTTTTTCTATGTCAACTTCATTGTCTGACTCTATTAATGACTTTACTTTCTCTATTATTTCATCTAGGCTTCTTGAATCTTCATATCTTTTGTAGGAATTATCCGAATAATAAGATGCCCAAACTCTATGATCATTGCCTAGAATAATCATATTCTTTTGAAATCTTCTAGCAAAAATATCTGCAACTAATCTTCCTATTTTATGTTCGGGCTTCATATAACCAAAAAGTATCTTATCATTAATTGAATTGAATCTAACAAATCCCCTCATTCGATGTATCTCTGATCTAACTTCTCCTACTTTTCTTCTAATCTTTACTATTTCAGAATCTGCTGAAGTATTCAATTCATGCCAAGATATTTTTGTTGATATTTCTAAAAGAATTGGTGGAACATTCTTATTCATTAAAAGATATTCTGATACGCTTATTGAGTCTGGCATTCAATCCACCGGTCCAATCTAGGATATTCCCCACCATTTATTTTCAAAAAAGGTGTAGCATTTTTTACCCGCACTCCTAAGTTTAGAAGTTGCTCTCTTTTGTAAATTTTGTTCTTTTTTCTGTAATTTACAATTCTATAGGCACTTTTTGGCCCTATTCCTGGAACTCTCAAGAGTTCATCATATGGTGCATCATTTGGATCAATGGAGGAATCGAGAGTATTCAGTGCAATGTAAAGTTTTGGATCTTTATTATTCAGAAATCCGTCTTCATCAAAGGCTATCTTAATTTCGTTTTCAGAAAATTTATACACCCTGTATAACCAATCCATCTGGTAAAGTCTGTGTTCTCTCCATGTTGGCTGTGCAGATAATCCTTCTAAAGCTGTTGCGGTGATGGGATTAAAAACTGAATAATATACTCTTTTTAACATCATTTCGTTATATTCTTTAAGGGTCCTTTTGAATATATCAAAATCACTTTCCCCACAAGCGCCTATAACTAGTTGAGTTGTCTGGCCAGCGGGTAATTCTTTTTTTAATTCCAATTTTTTAATGTAATGCTGTCTCTTTAAGATATCGTTCACATAATTTTTGGTACTACTTAATTCGGAAAGATAACTCTTAGAGGGAGTTTCAATATTTACACTTAGTCTGTCGGCCATCTCAGATACCTGCTTGATATATTCATAGGACACCCCGGGCAAGACCTTAAAGTGGACATATCCAGCAAAATTATATTTGTCATTTAAAATTTTTAGAGTCTCTATCATTTTTTCTGTAATAAGATCCTCATCTGAACTAACACCCGAACTTAAAAAAAGCCCTTCTATGTAATTTCCTTTGTATAATGAGATAGTTATTCTTGCTAACTCTTCTGGGGTATATGAGTAAATGCTTTTGGGGCCTTTGTAATCTGTTGAATTTTGGCAGTATTTGCAGTCATGGGTGCAGTAGTTTGTGAATAGCGTTTTGAACATAGAAATACAACGACCATTTGCAGTAAAAGAATGACAAATTCCTGATCTTGTTACATCGCCCAAGACTTCATTTTGGTCAACAACTCTTCTAGTTGAAGAAGAGGTACAAATATCGTGTTTAGTTCCTTGGCCTAAAGCATCTATTTTTGACAAATCAATATTCTCAAATATTTTCCCCTCATCCCCGATACAATCATACTCGCTTTGAGTTGCAAGATGAACTATTTTCTCAAGGGAGGTCATAAAAAACTGCTATTATTTTTTTATATATAAACTTAGAGAGCATTATTTCATTTTTGAGATAAAGAAACAGATATTATTTAAAATAAAACTTTTATTTTGAAAGATTCTTCTTTTTAATTACAGTTCCGTTTACATTTCCTCTAAGTGCTTCTATCAAATTACCTTTTTTAGTTAAATTAATAACATCTATTTCTATGCCCATGTCAAATATAGGAAGTATCTCTGAAAATTTACCTTCCATGCCACCTGAAGCATCTCCAGTATCTTTGGCAAACTTAAAAACTTCTTTGATATTATCTTCTGTTATAGTATCTATCAATTTAACATTTTCTTTCTTGGGATCTCCTGTATATATACCATCTACGTCTGTTCCGAATATAACTCTTGAAGGCTTAAGCAGTTTTGATAGATATGATACTATCTGATCCCCCGATAATATCGAGAATACTCTAGTTCTATCAAAGACAAGATCTCCAGTGAATACAGGCAGTAACCCAAGTTCTATCGCTCTTAGCAAAGGTTCTTTATGAAATTCAACAATCCTGCCGTTAGATGTAATAAAGTTAGAAAAAGTACCTATCTTTACAGGCGTTAATCCATTTTGCATCAGAGATTTTAGTATAATGCCGTCAAGTTCACTAATGCTAGCTCGTGTTTCAGAAAAACCTTTAAGTTGATAATCATCAAAATAACCTTTTCCCAAAGAATATTTCTTTGCAATAGGGTGGCCATAAGAGCCAGCTCCGTGAATCAATATTGATACTCTCCCAGCCTCTTTAATTTCTTGAGCAAGAGTAGAAATTACTTCCATATTTGGGGTAAAGTCTTCGCTTTTTTTAGTGATTGCTGAGCCGCCTGCTTTTATTATAATCATAAAAATAGTATTAAAGATGTTAATAAAAAGTTTCCTATTGGGCTAATAATTTGCATACAAAGGATTAGAAGATTTATTTAAAGCCTCAACTTTTTCAATAAAAATTCCCATTAGAAATCCAAGGATAAAAAAGAATCCCAGAAGCATAAAGCTAAGCATCACTATAGACGTCATGAAAAGATTGAAAACAAACATCTCAAATCCTATAATACATCCTAAACTGAAAACAATTAGTGAGCCTAAGTTTGACATTTGCATATCTCTTTTTTGTGGCACCTTGTCTATAACATCATCGATGAGTGTCTTGACTTCATTTATTAAATCCAAATCATCATGTTGCTTGGAAGCCATAGGACGTATAATCTAAATATCCTTTATAAATTTTGTGGTTTAATAGCTATTTTACGGCCATATATTAGTAAATATAACTGAAATATAGATTCTTCAAATAACCTAAAATTGTTCAATTTATTTTTCAACAATATAAAATAATTTATAACTATTAAAAGTCAATAATAACCCGAAAAGTTTATATACCTGAATACTAATATTTATTTACATATTACATTTTCAATTTTTTTGTTTTTAGCTATAATGTCAAACGAAGATAAAAAAAATGAATGGGCCAGTAATTATGATATCATTGTTAGATAAAGAATACGGGGATGTGACTATTTCTAAAGATGATTTATCTAGAGAATCTATAATTATTTTAGATTTAATTCCAGGAATAGTTCATGAAATTAATAATTCTTTGGCTTCAGCTATGGCTAGTACTGAAGTATTACAAGAAGAAATGATTAAATTAAGAAAAGAAACAAGTGAAAACAACATTAATATTAATCTAGTTAATCACATAGAAAAACTTTCTAGTCTAAACAAAAACGGCGCTCTAAAAAATCAAAATATTATAGCGGCTTTGTTGAAGGAAGAAATTAATACACTAAAAGATCAATGCCATAAAAAAAACTCAGAAGATCCAAAATTCGATCTTCTTCAAAATCTATTAAACTTAAACATGAGAAGTGCAAAAAGAATAGACTTAATAGTCAAAGCTTTCAGAAAACTAGTTTACTTTGAAGATGATATAAATCTAATAGATGTGAATGTAGTTGTTAATACTAGTATACTCTTATTAGAAGAACAGTTAAAAAATAAATACACAATTCGAGAAGATTTTAGTGAGTTACCTTTGGTTAGTTTCAACTTTCATCAATTGAACTATATTATTATTTGTATATTATTAAAAACTATTGAACTTATGAATTCAGGCGAACTTCACTTTAAAACATTTGAAACTGATAGTGACGTCCATATTATAATTCAATTAAACGCAGGAGAAATATCTCAAAAAAGTCTTGATATCCTGCCAAATCAAAAAAATCAAGAATCAAAAATTGATATATGTTCAATNNTATTTGATATAAAACTAGATAAGACTACAATAAATTCCAACTTAGATAAAAATATGGTATCAAAAGTAATTATGGATGAGTATAACTTGAATGAAAAAGAATTTCAAGAATTTAACTTGGACTTACCTCTTGAAATAAATAAAGAAAAAGGGAACTCAAAAAATATTTTGATCGTAGATGATAATCCTGAAACATTAGTTAGTTTATTTTTAGCATTAAAAAATCTAGATTTAATTAATAAAGTTATTATCGCTAAAAATGCTGAGGCCGCATTAGAACAATTTCAAGAACTTAATTTTAATTTAGTCATATCTGATTATAAACTACCAGGAATGAACGGAATTAATTTTTTAAGTTGTGTAAAAGATAGATATCCAGATACTACTAGAGTTCTTATAACAGCATTTCTGAATAATTCCTTAAAAGAAGAAGCTGAAACTAAAGCAGCAGTAAAACTTATTATCGAAAAACCTTGGGCCAGAGAGAGTTTGGATAGATTAATACAAGAAATCGTTGAAACA
>DUKX01000118.1 GCA_013329085.1 Methanofastidiosum sp.
GGTATCGGCTCAACTGAAGCTGCTGCTGTAATGGCAATAGGAAAGCTTTGGCTAAAAGTACCCGATAGTATTAAAATAACAGTCAATGGAAAACTTGATAATTATGTTTATGGGAAGGATATAATCCTTCATGTGATAGGGGATATTGGAGTCGAGGGTGCATTATACCAGACCATGGAATATTATGGGAACACCATTGAAAATTTAACACTCTCCGACAGGATATCCATTTCAAATATGGCAATAGAGGCAGGAGGAAAAGCAGGTATTATCCCTCCAGATGATAAAGTCTTTGAGTATTTACAGAAAAGAGTGAGAGGNNAACGATGCGGCAGATATACCGCCTACAGTTGCGAAGCCATTTTTACCAAGCAATACCGCACCTGCTTCTGAAGTTGATGTGAAGATTGACCAAGCCTATCTTGGATCCTGCACTAACGGCAGAATTGAAGATTTAAGGATAGCAGCTGAAATTCTAAAGGGTAGAAAAATTAATCCAGAAGTTAGAATGCTTGTTGTTCCTGCAACAAAGGAAGTATTTAATCAGGCCTTAAAGGAAGGGCTAATTGAAATCTTTGAGAAGGCTGACTGTTTTGTATGCGGCCCTACTTGTGGAGCGTGTCTTGGTGGTTACATGGGTATACTTGCTGACGGTGAAAAATGTGTTGCTACAACAAACAGGAATTTCATAGGGAGAATGGGTCACAAGAATTCTGAGGTCTATCTGGCAAATCCTGCAGTAGTTGCCGCCTCTGCACTTGAGGGAAGGATAGTTGATCCACGAGAGGTGCTATAATGAAGGAGATCCTTGAAGGAAAAGTCATAAAATTCGGGGACAATGTTGACACTGATCAGATTATACCCGCTGAATTTTTAGTTACTGGCGACCCAAAAGAACTTGCAAAAAACGCCTTCGTAAAAGTAAGGCCAGAGTTTAGGAATATCGTAAGAGAGGGCGACATAATAGTTGCAGGAAGAAACTTTGGATGTGGATCTTCCAGAGAACATGCCCCAAGGGCGCTTATGGGTGCAGGTATATCATGCGTTATTGCAAAAAGTTTTGCAAGAATATTTTTTAGAAATTCTATTAATTTAGGTTTGACCTTAATTGAATGTGATGTTAAGGCCAATGAAGGGGATGAACTTTTAGTCGATCTGAAAGGAGGAACTATAAAGAACAAAAGATCTGGTGAGGTCTTTGAATTTAAACCGCTACCTGCCTTTTTACTCAAGATAGTAGAGAAGGGCGGCTTGATGGAATACGTTAAGGAGGTTCTAAATGAAAAAAATAGCCATAATGCCCGGTGACGGCATAGGACCTGAGATAATCGAAGAAGGAAAGAAGGTAATAGACGCAGCTTGCGACATAACAGGATTGGACATCGAATGGGAATACTACCAAAACGGGTCTGAACAATACTTAAAAACTGGAGAATTAATTACAGAAGAAACTCTAAAGGAACTTAAGAAAAAGGATGCAATATACTTTGGCTCTATTGGAGATCCAAGAGTTGCCCCTGGTGTACTTGAGAAAGGCATCCTCCTAAAAATGAGGTTTTATTTTGATCAATATGTAAATTTAAGGCCAATTGTATCCTATCCAAATGTTCCTTGCCCACTGAAGGATAAATCTTACAAAGATATTAACTTCCATGTGATTAGAGAGAACACAGAAGATTTTTACATAGGTATTGGTGGAAGATTCAAAGGGACAAAGAACAAAGAAGAGCTTGAGGTAATAAGAGACCTTTACGAAGTAAAGTTCAATATGGGTGTTGACATTGACAGACCTGAAGAGATAGCCTACCAGATAGGGATGATCTCCAGAGCAGGTTCTGAGAGAGTAATAAGGTATGCATTTGAACTTGCCAAGATGAAAGGTAAGAAGAGGGTAACATCTGTTGATAAGGCCAATGTCTTGACAAACATCTACAGTTTGTGGAGAGACGTTTTTGAAGAGGTGGCAAAAGACTATCCTGGTTATGAAACTGAGTTTGCATTTGTTGATGCAATTACGATGTGGTTTGTAAAACAGCCACAGTGGTATCAAGTTGTTGTTGCTCCAAATATGTTTGGAGATATNNGGAAATATTAATCCTGATGGTGTTTCAATGTTTGAGCCAATACACGGCTCTGCACCTAAATACAAAGGAAAGAATGTTTCAAATCCACTTGCCACAATATTGAGCGGAGTTATGATGCTTGAAACTATTGGGGAGCCAAAAACAGCAGCATTGATTGAAAAGGCTGTAATCAAAGTCTTAGAAGAAGGAAAGGTAAGGACACAGGACCTTGGCGGAACTTCAAAGACAACTGAGGTCGGAGACGAGATAGTCAAAAAGATTAAAGAATAAGGAGAAAAAAATGATAAGGCTTTTTGATACAACCTTAAGAGACGGAACACAGGGAGAAGGCATCTCCTTCTCCGCTAATGATAAGTTGAAGGTATGTGAAAAGCTTGACGAACTAGGGATACATTACATCGAGGGCGGATGGCCAGGCTCAAATCCAAAGGATGTGGAGTTCTTCAAAAATGCCAAAGCTCTTTCTTTATCTACTTCAAAAATTTGTGCATTTGGAAGCACAAGAAGAGCAAAGCTAAAGGCTGAAGATGATCCTAATTTAAAGGCCATTATAGATGTGGACACAGAAGTTGCATCAATTTTTGGGAAGAGTTGGGATTTTCATGTAATTGAAGCTTTGAAGATTCCACTTGAAAAGAACTTAGAGATGATTTATGATTCTATTGTATTCTTAAAGGAACATGGAATTGAAGTCATCTACGATGCAGAACATTTCTTTGATGGATATAAGAGAAACAAAGAATATGCTATGTCAACAATTAAAGAAGCTGATAAGGCTGGTGCTGACTGTATATCTTTATGCGATACAAATGGGGGGAGTCTGCCCTTTGAAATAGGAAACATTATTACTGAAATTAAATCAGATATAAAAAGTAAAATTGGTATTCACGCTCATAATGATTCAGAATGCGCTGTTGCAAACTCACTTGAAGCAGTCAAAAATGGAGCGGTACATGTCCAGGGGACTATCAATGGATATGGAGAGAGGTGCGGTAATGCAAATCTTTGCTCAATAATTCCTAGCCTTAAAATTAAGATGAAGCTTAACTGTATCTCGGATGAACAGCTAAGTAAACTAAAGAATGTTTCAGCATACATAGCAGAACTTGGGAATATCTCTCCTGAGATGCATCAACCATATGTGGGCTCAAGTGCATTTGCTCATAAAGGTGGAATACACGTCAGCGCTATTCAAAGACACCCAGATACATATGAGCATATTAAACCAGAACTTGTTGGAAATAGGACAAGAGTCATAGTTTCTGAATTATCAGGTAGAAGCAATATTATTTTTAAGGCCAAAGAGTACGGCGTTGACCTAGAATCTGCTGATGCTAAACTTGATTTCATACTTGAAAAGATAAAAAAACTTGAAAACGAGGGTTATCAGTTTGAAGGTGCGGAGGCCTCATTTGAGCTTCTGATGAAAAAGGCCTTAGGCACGTACAAGAAGTTCTTTGAACTTGAAGGGATTATGGTAGTTATAGATAAGAGAGGAGATATGGATTCTCGATCTGAAGCTACAATTAAGCTTAGGGTTAATGAAAAAGAGTTCCATACCGCTGCAGAGGGCAACGGGCCCGTAAATGCATTAGACAAGGCTCTTAGAAAAGCTTTGATTGGTGCTTATCCAGAAATTAAAAACTTTAACCTTACAGACTATAAAGTTAGAGTCCTTGAAGGCGAAGAAGGAACTGGATCTGTTGTTAGAGTTTT
>DUKX01000014.1 GCA_013329085.1 Methanofastidiosum sp.
AAAGGCCCGTACAAATCACGCTTCTCATATTTAGAAAACATGGAAAAAAGATGTTGTTTAATCATAAAGAGATGAATTTTAATGAATTTAAAGAGGGCGAAGTTCTGGCTGTTACTTCCGGCTGGATATACGATGGTGATGAGCTTCGTAAATTAGCTGACACTAATGCAAATGTAATACTCCACAAAGACAAAATTACTTCTGAAATTTCTGGGGATGAAATGGTATTCAGCGGATCTTTTCCAAATTATGTAATGACTCTAGGGGATTTGATCAATCTAAAAATGAAAAATGGAAACTTTATTGAAACTAAAGATGCGTATGGGGTGTTTCTTCCTCCTTTTGGCATGGGCTGGGTAGATGTATTTTCAGATGCCAGTGGCACTGTACTTGGAAAGGATTTCAAAGGGACTGCGCACCTCCAGAAAGTAGTTGGCGTTGCACCATTTGGACCTTTCCACTGGGCGAGGATTGTTTTTAACAATCACTCTGTTTTTTCATTTTTTTGTCTAAAAACTGGAAAAGACTCAAAAACATTTCTCCACAAATCTATAAAATTTTTTGACACGCAAAATAACATTACAATAAGATTGAATAATCCGAAACTGGAAGTATCAAGAATTGGCGATAATTGGGTCATCGAGGGCGTAGAAAAGAACAAATATGTAAAAGCCGTTCTAGAGATATATGCAACTAATAGATATGATATGAAAGGTGGCGGCTCTCAAGTTTATATTCAATATGCTGTCACCCCTAAAGAACTCACCATAAAAGATGATAACAATACATTTACTTTAAGTGATCTGGGTGAAGGTGTAGGGACAATTGAAGACGCATACTGGTAGAGGTCAGATGCAAGTACAACAAGTATGCAAAGAAGCAATTGTTCTCAAAGTGATATGTAATTAGTTGTCAAAAATAAATATGCTTCTTTATAAATGACTGGTCAATTTCTTTTTGGCTTATTTATATATGAGTTGTCAAAAATCAATAAGTTTATTTATTTAAAATATTATCATTACTTTTTAATAAAAGATAATCGATAAATACACTGCAGATGCATAGCATTTCATGAACCCGCGAGAAAATGAAATTATTATTTCATTTTTAAAAAAACACGGTGCTATAAAAATTGGAATATTTGGCTCAACAGCAAGAGGGGAGGAAAGGCCTGATAGTGACATAGATATTCTTGTAGAGTTTAATGAGGTAAAAGGCCTATTTGAATTTATAGGAATAGGGCTTGATTTAGAAGATATTTTGGGTAAAAAAATAGATCTATTTACAGAGGAAAATTTGAGACTCTTTATTAAAGATAGAGTGATGGAAGAGTTAGTTGTAATTTATGATGAAAGAGAGTGAGCAGATTTATCTTAGGCGTATTATTGAAATTTCTGTAATGAGCGAATATTCTCTAAAAAAGGATTGGCTAACTATCTAAGAGGATAACACTTGGGCAGATTTGTAAAAGGCGATGTTGTTTTTTATTTCTGTAGATAGGCGATATAAAAAAAAACTGTTGATACTACTGATAAAATTTATCTCGTTTACCTATTTTCAGTATATTTATTATATCCTCATTTTCATATATTTCATAAGAAATTCTAAAGCCGCCTATCCTAATTCTATAAAGATTAGTTTCCCCTTTGATTTTCTTATATGGATAACTATAAGGATTTTCTTTTAAATGATCAATTATTATATCTAATTTTTTCTTATTAGATTTAGGAAGATTTTTAATAAAACTAGAAGACTTATGTGTTAAAATTACTCTATACATTTTTAGTCACAAAAAGTGTTTTCATATGTTTCATAGTGTCCATTCTTAATTTCTTCTCTTAATTTTTTAAATTCTTCTTTTTCGGCGTCTGTGATTTCTTCAAATCCTAAAAAATTATCAATTTTACTATTGATTTCTTTTAGCATTTCTTCAATGTGGTCCAATTTTTCCATAAGAATGTCTGTCAATTTAATCCCTATTATTAATTATTAAAACCACTATATAAATATTTACTGGATAGAAAAATCAAAGAATGATAGATTTATATCTTATTTTCTAGATACGGATTAATGGACTCGGATAGATCTGATTTACTCTCAGAAGAACTAGAAAACAAATTAAAGAAAAATACCCTTACCCTTGAAGACGCTATTATTCTAGGTAATAAAGTAAATAAATCTTTGAATAAACATTATATTGATAAAACTTCTAAGCGCTTTTTCTATTAAATTCGATATACCTGAAAAAATAGTACTGGAGGTAATTGAAGATGAAGATATCTGGTAGTCATCTTATTAGTGATTTTTCTGAAGATAAAATATTTATTGATGCCAACATAATTTTATTTACATTAATCAGTAATACTACTTTTCTCCAAAAAATTCAATATTTTTCTCAGCAGAATCTATCTTTGACATGATTCTATTTTTCTTTTTCATATAAAAATATAGATTTGTATTGAGAAGGATTTTTATTTTTTAGTTTATCTTCTAACGAATTGAATGAGTCCAGACAAAATTCTTCACTAATTAATTTTGGAAACATTTTTTTCAATACTAAATTAATTACTTCGATTTTATTGATATATTCCCCCCTTCCACATAGGATAAATAAATTAGCTCCATTTTTCTTCAATTTTGACACAGGTGTTACATAATTCCATATTTTTTTATTTCCAACTCTAATTAGAACTAATTGAACTGAACCAAAATCATAACATTTAGGGGGTATACTCTTATCTACTGAATATTCTTCTTTGAAACTTTCTAACAATAAAGTAAAATTGTCTCTGATTAAGTCATTACTGTTTTCATCGACCAATAAAAATGACAATGGAAGAAAAACACCATCAAAATCACCGTAATAATCCAAGTATTCAAAACATCTTAGCCAGCTACGAATATTGTTTTTGTTATTTTTTACTCCATTTTCTATAAACTGGACAAGATTATCTTTCTTGTATTTTTTTGCTATTTTATATGACAAATATAATTTAAATCCTACCCTAGCCGCAGGAATTAGAAATTTTTGAAAATCATTATATGCACAATCAGCATGTTTTAGGAAAATTCTTGCATCTGCATTTGAAGTGTCTTTTAAGATTTTCATTCTTCGATGTTTTGGTGCATATTCTCCATTATCATTTTCAAGAAAATAATACTCTACATTAAATTGAACATTACCATAAATATTTATTACTGATTTGTATTCTTCTTCGAACCTAAAATCGTTAATATATTCTATAATTTTAGGTTTTTTTATTCCAAAAAAATTATTTATTTTTTCTTCGTATTTATTATAAATAACTGTGGCCAATACTCCCAAAATTATGACATAAAATATATTTAGAAGAAGACTAAATAAATTAGAAAAAAGGAAAGGCCACAATTAATCATCTATTTGTGGTTTTCTTTCTGTTTTTCCATCTCACATAAAGCAAGAATAAAGCATTCAGGATTTTGACATATCGGTTTAGAACTTCCAGGTATAAATGCAGTAATCTCATTTTCATTGAGTTCTTTATTGCAAATTCCACACATCACTACTTTACCCTTATTATCTATAATTTTGCTTTCTTCAGATATTTTCCAATTCAATTTTTTAAATGCGTATTTTAAACTCTTAGCTTCAAATAAATCGATTACACACACTGCACCAGAATTTTTAGGAGTCAACTCAATCATATTATCCCTTGGAACCATATTATCTTCAAATATTATATTAAAAATAAGTATATAAATATATCTTCACAAAAAAGTACTTTAGAAAAATTGTATAATCCCTTTTCAAATATAGATCACTTCTTTTAGAATAGTTTCTTTGAGTTCTTTTCGTATATCTTCTTTTGGAACTAAATCCACCCTAATTCCTAATAGTTCGGTTAGATAATTCTCTGCTTTTATTACACCTAAAAGACTAACAGGCTCCTCAAATTCAACAATAAGATCTATATCGCTTCTTTCTTTAGCATTATTTCTAGCATATGAGCCAAAGATACCTATATTCCTAATCTTATATTTAATGAAAAGTTCTTCTCTTTTCTCTTCTATTATTTTTTCAATGTCTGCAACATCCTTCATTATTTATATTTTAATTAAACTATAATTTAAATATGTGCCAAATGAAGCGTTGGATTCTATTATGATTGGAATACCAAAAGTAAATTACAGTTAGAAAAAATACTGGATGATCTTTAAGGCTCTAGACAAAGCTCTATAGCTTCTTTGATGTTATCTATAGCCTCTTCTCTAGTATCCCCTTCTGAAATGCAACTGGGAAGAGAAGGCACAAAAACAGTGAATCCACCTTCTTCTTGGGATTCTAACACAACAGTTACTTTCATAATGAGTATTTACAAATACAAAATATATAAACATTCCTAATTGAAATAATTTTTTAGCCGGCGTTAACAGTAAAAACTACAAAGATTAGAAAAATTTCTCAAGATCTTTATAAACTGTTTTTCTATGTCCAATCACTAAAAATATCACTTTATCATTTTCTATTGTATATATAATTCTAAGAACTCCTACTCTCTTTGAACGAATATTTTTAAAGTGCCTAAGGGGCTTTCCTCTTTCTGGGAATTCGCATATTGTATCTATCGATTCATCTACTATTTTCTTAATATCTTCATTAAAGCGGACATAAATTGAAGAAAAACTTTTTGTAAAAGATGATTTATACATGTCTTTCTTTCCAGAGTTTTTCAAGTTCAGATCTATCGACCAACTTTCCTTCCTCTACTTCACTTATGGCATCATTTATGGCTTTTTCCCAATCGGGATTTAGAATTGTTTCAAGTTCGGCCTGTAATTTTTCTATATCCTCAACAAGCTCATACAAAAACTCTTTTTTAATCTCTATAGTTTCAGATGCCATACTATCTATCTTCTTTTAGTTGCTATCTTTTATATTATTTCCTATTGTTAAATTATTTGCCGTATACTTTGTATTTGACTATACTTTTAGCCAGTGTTAACAGTAAAAACTCCAAAGATTATTTTTTAGAATTGTAAAGCTCTATAAATTCTTCTAGCTCAATTTCTAAATCTTCTCTTATAATTTTTCTAAGTAGTCCCTTTGGTAATTCTTTATTAGAATGAATTGGAACAGTTGTATATTTTCCATCCTCAGATTTAAGTCTGACATGAGATCCTTTAGTTCTTATTATATTGAAACCAATTTTTTCTAAAAAAGAAACTAGTTCTTTACCACTGATGGGTGGTAATTTTGTCATTGTAATACTTCCAGTTCCCTAAAACCTATGAATTTATTTATATCGTTAGGATTTTGATCTTCTAAGCAAAGCTCTATTGCTTCTTTGATGTTTTCCATTGCTTCTTCTATAGTTTCTCCATAAGAGTGGCAACCTTTAAGTTGTGGGCAACTTACTATATATACGCCGTCTTCATCCATCTCAATAATAATTGGAAGATGTAGTTTTTCCAGAGAATCACCTATTTCCTATCTGTTACTGTGGATATAAACTTTTCTAATACATATTTATCACTATTTTAGCCAGTGTTAACAGCAAAGATTTCTTAAGAAGTATTTACATTGATAAGCAATAGATGCGAAAGCTTTAAATACTATTACCTATTAATGATAATGATACTAGATAACAGCTTATACATATATATGGCGGAAACTGATAATTATTAATCATTGGGGTTAATTGATGAAAAGTATAACGATTAAAGGAATCCCGGATGATCTCTATTTCAAACTCATTGAGTGGAAAGGCCGCATGAAGGCAGAGAACTGGGAGGATTTTCTGGAAAAGATGGTGAAGATGCTGGAGGAGAGCTGATTATGAATGTTTCAATTTCTGAAATTATTGATAAATTGTTTCATGATAATGTTTTTATATCGTTTCACATTAGGGAGGTATTAGCTTGAAATATTTTAACGAGGATAATGGACTAAAATATAATGAAATTAATAGAGATAATTACATGATTAACATAAATCATGAGAGAAGTATTATGATAAAAAAATTGATCATTTCAAAAAAGGAGGTAGATTTGTTTGAATAAGAAGATTTTGAGTTTTATATTTGGATCATTATTGATGTTTAGTTTATTTGGGGCAATTGAGTTTCAGGAGGTTGCTGCACAGAGCTGGAGTGCCACCGTTAAAAGTACGGCTAGTGGAACAGAATACTTTAACAGCGTAAACATGCCTATGACTTTTGAAGTTAAAGTCACATATACTAGCATTCAATCTGGCAGTGGATTAGATCAAGTTGGCATTCAAGTTCCTGTAGGGTATACTTTAGACAATATCGGCAATCAGCCATCTCCACCTTCGGGATGGACCTTAGCGTCTATTGTTGGGCCGCTGATAACATATACTCGTCCAACAGGTGTAACAGGAAGTTCGAATATTACTTTTAATGTTAAGCTTTCTGATGCCCCTGCGGGGGACACAGGTCCTACAGGAGATGCTTGGACAATTATTGCTAATGCAGGAGCAGGACCTGGATTGTCTGATTTATCTCGAAATACATTTGTAGACAATACTCCTCCAGAATATAAAGTAATCTACAATAAAACACCCAAAATTGATGCTGCAGCACCAGATCCGGCGATACTCAGTTTAGGCTCAGTCACTATAAGAGTTGAAGCTAATGAGCAATTAGTTGAAAAGCCAACTATTGGCGTTAAACAAATTGGATTATCCTTGTCATCGGTTACTTCAACTGGAACTATTCCTGGAAATGTTTTCACACGTACTTATACTATTTCTAGTACAAATGGACAGAATGATGGTTTGGCTCAAGTTACTGTATCCGGAAAAGATAGGGCAGGAAATATTGGAACTGTAATTAACACTACAATAGATGCAACAAACGACGGTAAAGAATTTAGAGTAGACTCTCAATGCGATAAACCATCATTAGATTCTCCAGCACAAGGAGCTATCGAAACTTCTTCAAACGTTACCTTCGACTGGGATGCGATAATTGATTTAGCTCAACCTGTAAATTATACGTTACAATATTCTACTACTTCTACCTTTACTACTGCTACAACTCAAACTAGAAATACAGATTTAAATTCTTATGCTGCAACAGGTCTCACTGCTGGAACATGGTACTGGAGAGTTAGGGCAATAGATGCTTTAGGAAATGATAGTGGATATACAACAACAAGGAGCTTTACAGTGTCTCTTGCATCGAGTGTACCCACTTTTAGAATTCGTTATCTTAAAACTCCAAAAATAGACTACAACACTACTCCTGATGTCGTTGGTGCAGGCTCAATGCAGATTAGAATTTATGCTTCAGAAGTGTTGAAAAATAAACCAACAGTCCAAGTAAAGTTACACAACCAAACTACCTGGACTACACTCTCAGTAACTGAATCAGCACCGGCATCTGTTTTCACTGCAACATATAATGTACCAACTGCATCTACAAACAATGGATTGGCGCAAATAACAGTATCTGGAACAAGTATGTCTGATAATGTTGGAACATTAATTAAAGATGCTAACTGGAGTGATACTAGAGATAGCAATCCATGTGTACCTAATGAGTTAGATTCTGACGGTGCATTCTTCTATGTAGACACAGCTACGGATTCTCCGAGTTTATTCCAACCACAAAATGGACATGTAATACCATTTAACCAAAATGAAGCTAACTTTACATTTTACAAAATAACAGATATATCTGCAGAAAGACCTGCAGATCCATGCCAGAACAACTGTTTGACATACCATATACAATACTCAACATCTTCCAATTTCACTACAAATGTAGTTACCCAAAGTGTCGATGTTAACGAATCAACTGGGGACGGAAAACCTGTTTTCTGTGCCACAGGAACTGATAACTCTTATAACAGATGGGATGTCAAGGTAGATCCATTCCCAAATCTAAGAAGGCACAGATCTCAAGCACTTTCAAACGGAACATGGTACTGGAGAGCATGGGCTACAGATAGGCTTGGGAATCAGAGTCCTTATTCAGAAACAAGAACATTTTCAGTTTCTACAGTAACTCCAAATCTTTTTGCACCCGCTGATCTATCATTATTAACTATAAATAATCCCAGATTACAATGGAAAGATGTATGCTCATCAGTTTGGTATAATATAAGACTTTCAAGAAGCAATACTGACTTCTTGGACTATACTTTGTACCCTGATAAGATTGCAGTTAATCAATTCCAAAAAGCAAACGATGCAAATAAAACAAACTATATAATGGAGGGATCTACAAAAGTTTGGCTTATCGACTACAACGTCTCAACTTCAACACCTCCTAACCCAGCTATAGGGCACCTTGAAGATGGAGTTTGGTACTGGAAAGTTGCATCTAATCTTGACTCTACATCATATTCTCCAGTTTGGAGATTTACAGTTGATTCCACTGGGCCCCCAGCGCCAAATCTAATTACATTGACAAATGGTCAAGTAAGTCAAAACAAGAGGCCAGAGTTTACTTGGGCTGCTGTGAGTGATGTTAATAATCTTTCAAATCCAGTTAGATATTATATTCAAATATCCGGAAACTCAAGCTTCCCTGATTCAAATATTATTGGAACAAATACTTGGCCAAGTAGTTCTTCATTTGCTTCATGGCAAACAGTGACATATCAAAGGGGACCTCTAACAGTTACTAACTTTGTTACATCACAAGATTTTCCTGAAACATTATTGACAAATCCAAGTCATGTTTACTATTGGAGAGTATATGCAGTTGATTCAGCAGGTAATGTAGGATCAAATTCCTTTACAAGAAATTTCCGTGTTAGTACCTCACCACCATTATTATGGGGTGATTTCCCTGCAGGTTCTACACCATCTCCTCCTGTATGTGAGACTCCATGGCCAACTGGGTGTAAGACAGGAGATGACACAGATAGAGACCAATTAGCACTTGCACTTAGATCGCCATCAAATGGGTTTACACTTAACTCAAGCAATCCACAACTTGAATGGAGACATTCCAGATGTGACTGTGTTGTAAAAGAGATATCAAGTTATATAATTCAATACTCAACAGACATCACCTTCCCACCTGGAACAACAACAGATGTATCTGGCGTGTTCCAGGTCTTAGGTATTAATGTTGACAATAATCTTTATGTCAACATGGGATACACAATCCAGACTCCATTATATAATGGAACATACTTCTGGAGAGTATGTGCCGTAGACACAGCAGGGAACAGAACTCAGTTCACTGCTCCTTGGAGTTTCACAGTAAACGTTCCAAACAACGAGCAACCACCACAATGCTCTACAACACAACCATGCCCAACTGGATTCAACTGTCAATCAGGCGTTTGTGTACCTATTGTAATGTCCCCAGGAAACTTAACAATCACAGTCCAGAATGCAGGAGGAACAGCAATAGCTGGTGCCACAGTCACAGTTGACGGTGTTGCACAGGTAACAGATGCAGCAGGTCAGGTAACATACACCGCACTCACTGGAGGAAGCCACACACTAAACAATGTCACAGCTTCTGGATATAATGACTACGGAACAAGCACCATATCAATCAACGGAAACACAGCACAGACTTTAACTATGACAGTACCTGGTACAGAAGGTTATATCTGGGGAACAGTCTACTTTGATGCGATAGGAACAGCAGCACCAAATGTGTTGATAGACATCTACAACCAGTCCACAGATGTAAAGGTTGATAGCCGTCTTACAAACAGCGAAGGAAAATTCCAGTCATCCCCGCTTCCATCAACAGGCACATACTACGCAAAGATCCCGGCATATGAAAAAGAGCTAAGGGATTTACAGCCGACATCACTTACAACTGGGGAAAAGATTGTAATCCTTGAAACAAAAGGAACAGTCACAGGAATAGTCCAGGATGACTCAGGGCAGATAGTATCATCAGCAACAGTGGTATTGAAGAAGTACCCAGGTGAAGAGTTTGTCGACACAAAGACAACAAACTCAATCGGCCAGTTCTCATTTGATGCACTGCCAGGAACTTATGTTGTAACAATATCAAAGGCAGGATACGATGCATACACATCCTCATCATTTAGCGTCCAGTCAAAGCAGACTGTGAACTTGCAATCTGTCCTTGGAAATATCGTCTTAAACTCAATAAGAGGAACATTGACAGTATCTGTCAAGGATGATAAAGGTGCAACAATTAACACTGCCACAGTCACAATCAGGTCAAGCACTGGTGCAGTAGTTAGGTCCATTACTACATCTGGTGGTACAGGATCAACTCAACTTGCGCCAGGCGCTTACAGGGTATCTGCAGTAGCAACTGGATTTGCAGAAAGCCTTCAGCAGACAACAAACATCACATCAAACCAGACCTCTTCGCTATCGATCACATTAGCCCCGGCAACTGGCTCCATAAGGGTCGTTGCAAAGGATGCAAGCGGTGCACCTCTTGCAGGCGCTAGCGTCTATGTTGACGGTACACTTTCTGGAATAACAGATTCGGAAGGGGAATTGCTTGTCACAGGACTTAAGCTTGGGACACACACAGTCAGAATCACAAAAGGTGGATTCACAGCAGTAGAAGAGCAAGTTACAGCTGGAGACTCAACTGTAATTGTTGACACAGCACTTAGGAAAAATAATCTGCCGCTATACCTTGGCATAGGCCTTGGATTACTGATACTTGCAGGAGCACTTTACTACTTCAAATTCGGAAAGAAGGGAGGACCAAAGAGACCACCAATGTCAAAGGGATTAACACTACCGGGAAGACCAGGCGCACCAAAACTAAGACCTCACAGGCACAAAGGCGGACTGCCGCCATCCTCAATTAGNNGATTATCTTTGTGATATATATCTAAAAGTATTATTATATCTTCTTTTTCATTGTAAATATATGACAGTCTATAAGGAGATACATATATCTCCCTTGTACCCTTCCTTGCATATTTCATTGGTTTACCAAATTCTGGATTTTCTTTTATTTTAAGAATTTGTTTTATAATTTTATCTTTAAGGGATTTGTCTTTAATTTTAGAGAATATTTTCTTAAAAGAAGGGTCGAATTTAACTTTTACCATTTTCTAGCTTCTTCAATAAATTCGTCAAAATCCATCTCTATAAATTTACCTTTTTGATACCTTTTGAAGGCTTCTTCAGTCCTTTTGGCAAATATGAGATCTTCTTCAAGCCCCTTAATAAAATCTGCCTTTTTAAGAATTAATTGACCATCATTTTTGATAATGATAAGTTTATCTCCTTCTTTAATATCGTCTCTAAACTCAGAAGGGATAGATATTTGCCCGTTTGATTTCATTTCAATGATTTCAACTTCCAATCTTTCACCATATGTATTTTGATTACTAAATTTATAAATCTATTCTCAAAATTTATGATTTCAACTTATTGTTATTTCTTAAGAATATAATTTACACAGGCACAAAGGTGGACTTCCGCCCTCATCAATTAGGATAAAGAAAAAGAATCTATAAAATTTAATTTTTTATCTTTTCTATTATTTTAAGGCTTCCATACTTTCAAAAAATTAACCCTTTCAAAGTCGCTGTCATTTGTTGCAATATTTTTAATGCCATAGTATTTGCAAGTAGCAGCGTGGATCGCATCGTTTGGCAGGAGTAAATAATCAGCAATAAAATCTTTAATGGATATTTCGGGAGTATATTCTAAAATATTCAAATTGTCCAATCTAAATGTATCATCAACGACATCAATAGAAATCTCACCCAAGATTTTGGGATCTTCCTTTATCTTTTTTACAACGTCTTTTAGATTTATTCTATATTTTTCACTTATTTTAATTCGTATATAATTAAAATATGTCTCTGAAATAACAACGGAATTGATTAATCCTATAATTTCCCTTTCATCAATTCTTTTTAAAAAATTTTTAGTCGAGTTATAATACTCTTCACGTTTCAAAAGAAAGT
>DUKX01000186.1 GCA_013329085.1 Methanofastidiosum sp.
TTAAAAAAACAATAAATGAAGGGCTTGTCCTATTATAAAGTGCTGTAGGAAAGAATCGATATGTAAAATATATCTACATGCTAAAAAATTAATCTGTTTCATGGGCAATTTCAATTTGGAATGCGCCCCCAACTTTAACTAGATATTCCCATGATTTCTTATAGATCCCCTCTGAAAAGTATTCAATCTGCTTGTGTTCGCGCCTTAATACTTGTAAAAAGGGATTACAAAAATCATATAAATTGCCAGATCTTGTTAAATAGAAAACGATAGGATCAGTAGCAGAAAATTTATCTTGTTGGCTTGGATCAAGTGACAAAGATAATGCTAATGCTTGGGCTGATAACAATCTCCGCTGTTCTAAGTCATTGATCCATGATGAATTCTTTTCGTACTTTGTTACTAAACCATAAAGCGATCCAATTAGCACAAGTTGATCTGGAGCTATGACATCCGAGGGTTTATGTATACTATCTTTTATATATTCTCTTACGCTGTTAATGTTCTTTTGGGTTAAAAGCGCTGATGTATGCAATAAAGAAAAAACAAGGCTCTCAAATGAAGGCGATTCTTCAGCAAATCCGGGCTTGATTTTCTGGGGTAATACTTTTAACACTTTATTTCCAAGTATTTCCCTCCAGATTTTGTATACTCCAACTTCTTCATCTGGACAACTTTCAATGAGATATTTAAGTGTTTGTCCGAGTTTTGCAACTGCACACATATCAGGTGAGGCATACTCTTCAGGATTTGATAACTCATAGCGCCAATGATCATTTGTAAACAAGTACTCAGGTTGATCGTTGAATAGTGCATAGAGGAGCTTTCGAAAAGTGTAATTATCTTTTTGTGATGAAGGAAAAAAACGTTTAAATTCTTCCCGTAAAACTTCAGCTTTTTCCCTTTGAACAAACAGAAATAGAGGAATAAAACTATTGATGTGTCGGTCAATACAATCATCAAAAAATACCTTGATTTCTGGATCAAGCATACAAATGGCATTAAGCTGTTGATAGAACCATGGCAAGATATTCTCTGGCTCCTTAATTCTTACAATCGCTTCAGACAATAAGATCCAAATGAGTTTTAAAGAATTGGATTCTCTATCCTTAGGATCAACACTTAACATACCAACGGTGGTATACAAAACACCACCAATTTGATTGAAATGTTCTTGAACTCTTATATTAACATCATTCATGATTTTTCCGTTTTTTCTTTATTCTCAAAAAGCTGATATTGTTCAGATTCGTCGGAGCCTAAATCCTTCTTATCGGAGAGAGATGATTTTTTTTTCGAGTTTTCTGAGTCTTGGGGTTTATTTTTCTTGGATTCCACGATTTTCTGAGAAGTTTTGTTAATTTCAGTTTTGTCTTCATCAGGCGAAGCCAATTTAGCTTCATCATGCTTCTTTTTATCTTGCATTTCCTCTTCAGATTTTTTCGGTTTTTCTATAATTTTTTGGGCTTTATCAAGATTTTTTTCTTCAGAAATTAACTCATTATTATCTTTATCGTTGGGTTCTTCCCCACCCTCTTTAAGAGAAATTTCCGATTCCTCATCATCTTTTTTAACAATAGGAATATCCATTTCGTCGTCTGGACCGATTTTTGATTCACTATCGACTTGCTTTTCTATTTCACATTTCTTATCTGATTCATCTTTACCGACATCTATAAGATCATCATCTTCAATTCCCACTGGTGCAATGGTTGAGTCCTGATCAAGATCAGAGCCTGTTATTTCATCATCCATTTCTGGGAAGACTGTTTCATTTTCACAGTTCGAGATTTCAACAAGAAATAAACCTTCTGGAGATAAAAATTCCCAAGGAGAAAAAAACATTTCATTTAGGCCACTAATAAAATGAAAAGGTAGCCAGGCTTCTCCAAGATTAGCAAATTTTATTTCTTCTTCTGTGGTTTTCGAATATGTTGAAAGTGAAAGCCTCAACAATTCATCTAATAAAAAGAAAAATGACTCTTTCTCTATTACTTTCATCTGATATTTTTCAGGAATCTCAATAAACATCACATCATCACTGTATGATAATATATTTTTCTGGGGAGATTTAGATTTTTCATCTAATCCTTTATAACGAAAAAATCCAATACCTAGTCTAAGTAAAGTATGAAAATCATGAAGTTTTATTTTGAGAACAGGCTTTGAGTTCATTTTCTGTCTTTTCAATTAAAATGGTAAGTCGTCAAAATCTGAAGAATTATCTGATGATTTTTTAGTTTGCTTTTTAGGAACCTGAAGAAGCGTTGAATCTTTGTCCAGAATTTCATTCACAAAAGCAGATTCAAAATTATTTTGTGTAATGAGATATAATCGGTTTTTTGTGCGAGTTAGTGCAACAAAAAACAATCTGCGATCATTCGGGTCATTTTGATACTTATCCCAAACAAAAGAAGTCAGGTTAGGCAAGATAACCCAATCGAATTCAAGCCCTTTGGCTGAGTGAATTGTAGCTAGTGTTGGTTTTGTAGTTAAGAAATTGTAATTTCCATTATTTCGCTGTGAAGCTATTTGAAATTCAATTCCTTCATTTCTTAGAAGGTTAGCCATTGAATCAACTTCACTATTTGTCTTAAATAAAATGCCTAACCTTTCACTACCCCTGGTTTGCTCTATCAAATCTGAGATAATTGCAGTTTGCTCATTTGGAGAATCACCATAGTATAAAATTGGTTTCATTTCAAAATTCTTACCCTTAACCAGACTCAAGAATTTTTCTGCATCATACGAGGTATCATCCACAAATAAAGCAGCAACTTTGGCAACAGCTTTTGGATTTCGATAATTAAAAACCAATTCATATTGATTTAATAAAGGCTGCCACATGCCAATTAATCTTTTATTATCGAATATCCCTGTGTAAAGAGATTGAGCTGTATCTCCAGCAATGAATAAATTATTAGATATCAAATGTAAGAGCTTTGATACATTAGGATTAAAATCCTGAGCTTCATCAATTAGAACATAATCGTAATTTGGGATTGATTCTGGATANNTTTTTATAATGAAATAACAAGTCATCGACCCAACGGTTGAATTTATCTTTGTTGTCGTAATCCTTGTCTTTAAGTTCGCTCGGTAAATGGCGCCATACCCAGGAGTAGAAGGTGGTGATATTCTCCTGAGGAATATTCAAATCATTTGCTGCAGAACTGATGAAATTCTTTAGCACATTGGTATAAACCAATATTAAATATTTTTTCCCTGTATCTTGAAGGGTTTTTGCGCAATACAAAGTAATCGCTGTTTTACCGCAACCAGCAGGGCCAAATATTAAATGATTCTCTTTTTCTAGAGATTTAAATATCACCTCTCGCTGATTTTCATCAAGATCACGAAATGAAGGTAACCAGCGAAATTGATTATCGATATTTTCCCCAACCACATGGATCCTTTCTTATGTTGATNNATGTTGATTCTGTTAATTTATTTGCCAAAGCAACTGCAGATGAAGTATCAAATCCTGTGCTTCTTCTGACCTCCTTCATTGAATGGTATTTCTTTTCCATCAACAAGGCTTTTTCCTTTTCTCCAAGACTTTGATAAACCAATCCAAGATAATACACTAAGTTTCGATTCCAGGGCTCATGCTCAGCCTGTATCTCAAGTAGTTCTTGTGACTTTCTGAATACAATTTGTGCTTCATCATATTTACCTCTTAACTTTAGTGTATCTGCGAGAAAAAAGTGACATATCCCATCTTTTGGCGCTGCTTGTACGGCTCTCCTCATAAAAAATTCTCGTTTATCTAAGGTTTGAGCTGTAAGTCCTGCATATAAAGCCGCAAAAATATCTGAAGCATTAAATATGCTGAGTTCCGAGAATAAATTATGAGCTTCTTCCATTTCTCCTAATCTAAAATGAATTTGAGCCTTCAACATTTTTTGACTGTAAGTTGCCCGTTCTTTATCTTTAATAACAAAATTAATCCACTCTAAAGCCTTCTCACAATGATCGAGTTCATAGAGAATCTTTGCATATTCTTCAGCATCCTCAATGTGTTCGCTGATCGTTCCATTAATTCTCGCCTTGCATAGGTCGCTTTCTAGTTCAACTCGAGCCCTTTCTTTACTTGTCATTGGAAGCAAACCTAGTGGATTATCAATTATTTCTTTCACTTCTATGTCAGGATAATCAAGCAAAAATGCCTTCACTCCAAGAATTTTATTTTCATCTAACCGAATATTTATATACACAGGTGTTCCCTTGGGGACAGACCTATTGAAGTTCAGTTTTACAGTATGAACAGGTCTATTCGCATTACCAGCACAGAAAATCAAATCAACATGAGACATTGAATTTTTAGGCACATTGAATTGTTCATAAGAGATAAAATTAGATTCATCAGGGAAAGGTATTGCGGCACCTGCCGGAATCAAAGGTACATATTCTCCTCTTTCAGTGAGTATACCAATTGAATCTCCAATGATTGGTGCTAAAATATCATGCCCTAAAACATGTCTGGTATAGGCGTGGACAGCTGCACCCTCTGCCACTAGGAAATCCATATCTTCCGGACGCTCAATATTTGCTTCTTTAAAATAATCCTGTAACTTTCTCTCTATTACAGGATTGAGAGAGCTGCCTCCAACTAATAAAATTCTAGTTATATTATTCTTTTCCAAACCACTCTTATTTAAGGCATCTTTAATTGGTGAGAAAATTGAAGTGATTGTATAGTATTCGCGATTTTCATTCTGTGAGCAAGTAGGATCAATAAAAGGTTGAAGTAGATCATTAAATGTCTCCCAGTTTAACCAAAGGTCTGGCATAACAATATCCCCCCTGGATGTATTCACAGTTTGAGGTGGAATTGAAATGGAGATGTCTTTAAGTTTCTCCATGTCCCAGGTAGTCATCTGTGACACAGCTTCCAATTCTTCAGAAAAACGAATTTTTAGTAGCTCCGCAATTTTTGATAGCTGACTCCATATACGATATTGAC
>DUKX01000002.1 GCA_013329085.1 Methanofastidiosum sp.
CTTGCAGAAAGAAAATTTTCAAATGTAAAGCCCTTGTTAATCGAATGCTTTAATATTTTGTTATTTGATGACTCTAATCCAATTGCAACTTCAATTTGAAGACTATTATTTTCCTTTAATTCTTTCAAGTAATCTTCTTCAACATATTCTGGCCTAGACTCTAAAGTTACCTCTGAAATTTCCTTTTCAGAAAGAAAAGAAATTATTTTCTTTGCACAATCTGGATTAACCTCTTTTGGGTCAAGAAAACTTCCAGATGTGAACAGTTTGACCTTCCTTATTTCACCATCATAAGCACTGTTAAACTCTTGAACAAATATGCTGAATATATCAATAGAAGAGTCACTGGGGAAATCATGAAAGTATGAGCACATGTTGCACCTTCTCCACCTGCACCCAACAGTAGGCAGTATGATAGAAAGCGCTTTAGCTTCTTTACCTTGAACATTTTCCCTGTTATAAAAGAACATTAAGTTCTATAACTAAATTCTGTTTAAAAACTTCACTCAAAGAGGCAGTTCATGCAGTTTACAGCTATAATTGATATAATAAAAGCTATAATTGCAAGGATAATCCAGATTCTTCTTCTGTAATACCTTTCAGAAATATAAACAACAAACGCTGAAGTAGCTAAAAAATAGCAAAGCAGTGGGAATATCGGCATTGAAACAAGTAAAAATAGATTATACCCCATTAGATAAAGTGACCACTCAATACCGCTCCAGCTGATCCCGATAAAAATGACTCCAAAAATAAATAGTTCTTCTGCTTTTTTATAATCTTTGTCTCTTAAAAAAAGAGAATAAATAATTAAAAAAGAGCTTAATATAGCACTTAAAATCGAGTAATGAAATCCTAGAGATTCAAGCCCCATTTTATTCCAGCACAGCACCCTTGTCAGCCGATGTTACAAGTTTCCTATACCTCAATAGCATTCCAGGTATGTCCTTTTTTGGTGGTTTTGCAACTTTTAGTCTTTCCCCTATCTCTTTAGCAGTGAGCACTACTTCAAGTTTTCTTTTGGGTATATCTATCTTTATTATATCTCCATCTTTTACTGCAGCTATTGGTCCTTTGTCAAATGCTTCCGGGGACACATGACCTATACAAGGACCTCTTGTTCCTCCAGAAAATCTTCCATCTGTAATTAAGGCTACTGATTCAGACATTCCCATACCTGCTATCAAACTTGTTGGTTCTAGCATCTCCCTCATTCCAGGCCCACCTTTTGGGCCCTCATACCTTATGACAATAACCATGCCTGGTTTAATCTTACCAGAAAGTATTGCTTTTGTAGCCGCTTCTTCACTTTCAAAGACTTTGGCCTTGCCTTCAAACTTCATTATTTTCTCGCTAACTGCAGTCTGTTTTACAACAGAACCGTTAGGGGCCAGATTTCCTTTGAGGATGGCTATTCCACCCTGCTTGTGATAAGGATTATCAACATTTCTGATTGTATCAGATTTCACGATCTTTACTTTCTTTAGTACGTCACCAAGTGTGTTTCCCATAACTGTCTTTGTTTCAAGATTTAGTTTGTCCTTTAATCTAACGAGAATCTGAGGGATGCCCCCAGCATCATCAAAGTCTCTCATGAAAAAGGGTCCACCTGGCCTTAAATTTACAAGGTGTGGCGTTTCTTTAGAGAGTTTATCAAATAAGGTCAAGGGAAGGACAATTCCAAATGCATTAGCAACTGCTGGTAGATGTAGGGCAGTGTTTGACGATCCACCTATTCCCATATCAACTCTTATTGCATTTTCAAAGCTCATCTTAGTGATTATGTCTCTTGGTTTCAAGTCCTTCTTAACAAGTTCAACTATAAGTTTCCCTGTTTGGTATGCTATTTCTTCTTTTCTTTTGTCAGTTGCATGAACAGTGGCGCTCCCCGGGATCGAAAGACCCAATGCTTCAGTCATACAAGCCATTGAGTTTGCCGTGAATAGACCGGCGCAGGCTCCCGCACCAGGGCAGCTCCTCTTTTCTATTTCTCTAAGCTCCTTTTCAGAGACATCCCCATTTTTATAGCTTCCAATAGCTTCAAAGATGGAGATTAGGTCAAGTCGTTTCCCTTTGTATTCGCCTGGCTCCATTGGGCCACCAGTGACCATAACAGCTGGGATATTTATCCTACCGGCAGCCATGAGCATACCTGGCGTTATCTTGTCACAATTTGTAACCCCAACCCATCCATCAAATAGATGAGAAGAAACCATTAGCTCAACGGAATCAGCAATGATGTCTCGTGATGGCAGAGAATATCTCATACCCTGATGTCCCATTGCAATCCCATCGCATATGCCGGGCATACCAAATTCAAATGGGATACCACCTGCATCTTTAACGCCTTTCTTTACAAGGTCTGTAAGTTTTCTAAGATTAATGTGGCCCGGTACTATTTCAGAGTAAGCTGAGGCTACACCTATGAACGGCTTCTTAAAATCCGCATCTTTTAATCCATCAGCTCTTAATAACCCTCTTGCCCCTGCCTTATCAATGTCTTCTTTAATTATTGAACTTCTCACTTATTCACATCCACAAATTTTGATAATCCGTATTCAACGCTATCTACAAGTGCATACCAGCTAGCAGTGATGATGTTTTCTGATACTCCAACAGTGTCCCACATCTTGTTGTAGCCATGAGTCCTTATCAAAACCCTAACAACTGAGCCAGTTCCTTCTTCACCTTCAAGGACTCTAACCTTATAGTCGGTGAGATTAAAGTTCTTTATCTCAGGATAAGCACCAATTAGAGCTTTTCTAAGTGCTTGATCAAGTGCATTTACAGGACCGTTACCTTCCGCAGCCGTATGGAACTCTTTATTATTTACCCTGAGCTTTATTGTAGCTTCAGAACGAGATTCCATATCCCCTCTTTTGTCAATAACAACTTTAAATCCTTCAAGATCAAAGAACTTCTTGTAAGTTCCTACAGCTTTCTTCATCAGAAGCTCAAATGACGCCTCTGCACCTTCAAACTGATAACCCTCGTTTTCAAGTTTCTTTATTTTTTCTAAAATGAAATCAAGTTTAGCATCCGCAGATTCAAGGTCAACACCGTACTCTTTGGCCTTAAAAATAATGTTACTTCTGCCGGATAGCTCAGAAACTATAACTCTTGTTCTATTTCCAACAAGCTCTGGTTTAATATGCTCATAAGTATCGGGGTGTCTTTGAATAGCACTCACGTGAATTCCACCTTTATGTGCAAATGCGCTTGCGCCTACATATGGTTGATGCATATCTGGAGAAATATTTCCAAGTTCTGCTATGTATGCTGAGGCATTCTTTAGTTTACCTAGTTGTGCATCTGATATACAATCAAGCTTCATCTTAATTTTAAGGCCAGGGATTATTGAGCAAAGATTTGCGTTACCACATCTCTCTCCGTAACCGTTTATAGTCCCCTGGACATGCACAGCTCCCTTTTTAACAGCTTCAAGTGAGTTTGCAACGGCACATTCTGAATCATTATGAGCGTGAATACCAATTTTACTTTTTATATCTGATTTAATTTCAGTAATAATGTTTCCTATTTCAAAGGGCAGACTCCCTCCATTTGTATCGCATAAAGATATACAGTCAGCACCAGCCTTATCAGCTTCTTTAATTGTTGACATAGCATATTCTTTGTTTCTCTTATATC
>DUKX01000035.1 GCA_013329085.1 Methanofastidiosum sp.
GTTGCCCTTTCAGGAACAGATAAGCTCTCGATACCTTTCCCAGTGAATTCAAATATTTTATTAACTCCACCCTTAACAGACAATCTTCTTAGTAATTCCAGTATTACATCTTTTGCAGAAGTCCATTCAGAAAGCTTGCCATCGAGACAAACTTCTACGATGTTTGGCATTTTCAAATAGAATGGTTCGCCTGCCATTGCAAGTGCTACATCAAGCCCCCCTGCACCCATAGAGATCATGCCAATACCACCACCCGTTGGTGTGTGGCTGTCAGAACCAAGAAGCGTCTTTCCTGGAATGCCAAATCTCTCAAGGTGAAGCTGGTGACATATGCCATTTCCTGGTCTAGAAAATATTAGCCCATATTTTTTTGCAACACTCTGTAGATACCTATGATCATCAGCATTTTCAAATGAAGTCTGTAAGGTATTATGATCGACATAACTTACCGATAGCTCAGTTTTCACCTTTGGCACTCCCATCGCTTCAAACTGTAAGTAAGCAAGAGTGCCTGTTGCGTCCTGAGTCAGAGTCTGGTCAATTCTAATGCCAATAAGACTTTGACTTTGCATCTCACCCTCAATGAGGTGAGATGATATAATTTTTTCAGAAACATTATAAGCCATATAACCACCAATTGTTCACTATAAGCTCTTTTCTTTGGTATATTGATTAAGTTTTTAAATTTAGTGGATACATTAAGGCAGATTATTGTAATAAATGAAACATTTGATTGGAAATATCTACCCTAGATCTATTGTTTCTATATCCTCTACCTTCTTATCTTCATAGTTTACAATTGTTAACTTTTTTATCTTCCCGTGAATCTCGAAGTTCTTTTCGTTTAATTCATCAACAAGCTTCTTACATTCATTTGCATTGGTAGAATTCCCGACACCCAAATGCGGGATAAACTGAATAGCGAGGAAAAGTTCATCTTTAAGTTTACCTGAATAGAATTTATCGTGCATTTTAATAATATTGCTAAATCCTTCATCAGGAACTAAAAATACATGCCAGTAGTCATTGAATGAGTCTTTATTTAATACAGCGCTTCTAAGACAGAAGTCAATCTCTTTTAGCCCTTTAGATTTTTCCTTAATTTCAGAAATGAGTTCCTTTTTTTTCAGGGTTAATACTGGGAATACAAAGGTAAAATAGGATTTTACAGAATCATAGTAAAGAACATCATATTTATTTCTCAAATCTTGGATCCAATCATAATCCTTCTTTTTTAATTCTGGATATGCAATTACTAAAAGTGACATAGTTACTATTCGATTTTATATAATAAAAATATATCGATTAAATATCCAAAAACTATATATAGAATGAAATCCTATTAAAATGGGATTATTATGTCTGAAGTTGCAAAAGTAATTGAGGTTGTTGGGAAATCCGAGATAAGCTGGGAAGATGCGGTAGCAAAAGCAGTTTTTGTTGCTTCAAAGACCGTCCACAACATTAAAGGTGTTGAAGTTGAAAAGTTGACAGGCAAAGTAACAGACGGCAAGATAACTAAATACAAAGCTACTGTTAAATTAATATTTGTTGTTGAATAAATTAAATAATTTTATTTTTATTTAAGTTTAGGATATGCCAAAATCTATTGTAAGCATCACTTTTTGTATTGGATAACTCTTTTAGAACTGCAGTTGCCCCACTTGCAAATTTTGATGGATTTTCTTTAAATAACGCCACTACTTGCGAGATGTCAATTTCTTCATATGAAAGCTCTTCATTTGTTCCATCTTCATTTTCATCTGAGACAATTATTGTTGAATCTGCAAGTATGAACAAAATATACCCAGTCATATAACCAACATTTATGGATCCCTGATCATCAAAACCAGTTAGAAGTTCACCGATTTTCGTGAATCTTATTAAATCTCTAGAAGAAAATACATATGGCCTTCCATCACTAGAAACTGCTATTTCTTCCCTAGTCTCCCTTAAAGCTGTTTTATCGTTTGCTTGTTCTAAAGCATTTGGACCTAATAACAAAGTTGGATCATATGTAACATGTCCCCCATTGAAATCATACTTTGAAGGATCTATTTTTCTCTTTTTAGATCTCTTTTGGAGGATAGTTTTTTCTGTACCCCGGATAACTGGAACAATATTCACAGATATATGGGGAATTCTAAGGCTACTGTGAACAACATCCCGCCTAACAAATCCGCATACCGTTAAAGTATTTTCTTCTTTTATTACAACTGGTAAATACTCTTTGTTTTCAGACATATTATCCCAATTTTAAGAATTCTAGTTCTCCGTAACTCTTTTTGTATTTCTCTAAAGCTACTGGGGCTCCCATTAGTAATCTTCTAGCTGTGTTGTAAACACTTGGCATTTTCTCCGGCGTTATATTTGACATAATGTCAATAAGCACTTTGATTAAATCCAAATGATGCTTTTCTTCCATATCATCAATATTTCCAAACACCTTTATTGCGTTGACAGCTGTATACTCATTTATTGCAGAAAGCTTTATGATTGCATCCTTTAAGAAATTTCTTCCTTCTTCAGTTTCTAAAGATTTTTTTCTATTGTGGGCAAATTGAACATAAAGTGCTCTTTGATCATTTGACTGTTCTATTCTAAATGAGTCAGAGCCTTCAATTCTTTTAATAATTTCTATAGTGTCTTCACTACTGTTTGATGCTATAATCCCAAGAAATGATTCCCAGCTTACAAGATTCTTTTTTGACCTCTCTTCGATTGATTTCAAGACTTCCATTTTGTCTCTCGCAGAACTATTGAGATACAAAGAAAAAGCTGTTAATTTATCTGTTGCGGATTCTGATTGATAAAGCTGTTCTTTAATAATTTTGTGGATATCTCCAGTATCCAAAGTAGCTAACAAGGATAATGACGCATTTTTTACTTGTCTTCTTTTTATTTCAAGACTCTTAGTTTCAATATAATTTTTGCCTGAACAAGAAGTAGTATATTTTTTATAGATTTCTATAAGTTCTTTTTTGTATTTTTTTGCGATTGCTTCCATTATTTTCTTTTTAACATCGTACATTTTCGTATAGTGATGTGCAAATTTCTTATCATCGACAGATTCAAATATTGTAAGGAACTGTCCCCCCACTTTCTCCATTAGCACTTCTTCTGAGATTATTTCATAATAAATGTCGATTACTTCTGTAATTGGTTCAAGTTCTAAATTATCCAAAAGTTTCATTTTTTCTCTATCTAAAAGTTTGTAAAATGCGACATATTTAGCTATCAGATTTTTATCTTTTCTTATTTTAGAGATAAGATCCTCTAAATCAGAATCATAGTTTATCTTTCCATAGAACGAGTAATCTCTGTTCAATGAGATAAAGTGAGCTTCTGGTATATCTTCAAATACTACACTGGCCTCTGAACTATCAATCTTTTCAATCACCTCAATAATATCATTGCCTTTTTGGTCTACAACTGCAATTTTTAATGGAAAAGTCCAGTATATCCCTTCTTTTGGTGCCAACTGTTTTAGTTTAAGGGTCAATCTCTTTAGTTTAGTGTCATAGCTAGATTTAATCTCAACTGTAGGGAATCCTGTTTGTTTTAACCACTGTTTGGCCATTTTGGAAAAATCCATGTTTGAGACTTCTTCCATTGCCTTGATCCAATCCTCTGTTGTTGCATTTCCATGACTGAATCTCTTATGGTACAAATCCAAAGCTTTGACAAACTTTTCTTTTCCCATAAAAGTCTCAATCATTTTTACAAATTCGGGGGCTTTGACATAGGTAACCCCGGTAATAAGTTCATTTGGATCATTAAATCCATCTGGCAGTATGGGCATTACAGATGAACCCTGATCAGAAGTAAATGTACCGCTGCTTGGGGCCAATAGCGTTAATACAGTTTTTAATCTCCCGTAATCTTTTCCAAAAAGAAATTCATGGTACTGTTTCTCAATTATTACTGTAACTGCCTCGTTAAGCCAAATTTGAAATGGATCCTTTCCGGTAACTTCTGAGCCGTTTAGATTGTGATAGTATTCATGTACTTTTACTGAAACCATATATTCGAAGCCATTGTCAGTCATGTCGTTGAAAGGCATAAT
>DUKX01000229.1 GCA_013329085.1 Methanofastidiosum sp.
ATAGTTGTTGTGGATACTATACCAGATGGATTTTCTATATTAAACGCAGGAGGGGGGAGTATTTCTGGCAATACTATCACTTGGAATGTAACTCCTGCAGCAGGCCTAGATGCTGATATTACTCTTCAATCTCCAACTTATTCTGATTGTGAATACTGTTACACCACAGCTATAAACACTGTCACAGCAACAGTAACAGATTGTTGTGGGTGTGTTAGAACAGCTTCGTCCTCTCAATCAACTGTACTTGAATGTTCTGACACAGTTTCTTCAAACAAAACTGTTTCATCAAATTATAACTTTGAGAAATGTACTCCTTTAAAATATGTTAATACATATATCTTTTCGGATGTTAGTTTTTGGGACGATGTCAATATATCTGCCTTAAAATTCCGGGAAGAAAGACCAAACAATCAGATTCTTCAGGGACAAGTTAAGATTGATATCAATGGTACATGCGTCGTATATTATACGCCTCCAGTTTCTACATACCTTGATGTAAATTTTTCAAATGTTGATTTCTCTGGATGTTTCGATGCTAATACAACTTCGATAAGGAATACTGTAATGACAATAGAATACAATATGTCCACCCAAAATACATCAAGCCCTTCATGTGGTTCTGGATCATTTTTTGATTGGTCTATACTAAATACTGGCAAAATTCAAACTGGTAGTGGATGTTATGAGGACGCACAACAGATAAGGATAGGTACATTTGTTCCAATAAACGATTCACAGATGGGGATTAGTATCAGTGGACTTCCCCCAATTGTGGATAAATGTGGAACTTATGATGTAAATATAACAATAACAAGGGGCTCTTCAGTTGGAGCATACGATGTAGAAGCAGTATTTCCTCTTAGTAATTATCATATTAATTCTATCTCTTATGTAGGTCATACTCCATTAGAGAGTAATAACAGCCCTACAGACTTTGTTTGGAGATACGGAGACTATTTTGCTACTAACACTCAAGCTAGAATCTTAATGAATGTAACTAAGAAATGTGCAGATCAAGGGGGCATGAGTGCTAGTCTTTACTGGGATGGATTATGTAATAGAAATGGAATATATGACCGGGAATGCCAGGGCGGAGCTTCTCAAAATCCTCTAGTATTGAGTGGAAACGTCTGCTTAATGAAAGTGCCTGAGCTGGTATGGGCTACTACTAACAAGGCCACATGGAAGCTTTGTCTTACAAATGCAGGAAGCGGTGCAAGTTACAATATTTGGCTAGAAGATGTTGTAGGTGCAGGATTATCTTATAATTCTTCAAGCGGAACTTATTCTCAACTTCATATTAATCAAGACCGAAATGGTAATCCAATTAATGGTGCTACTTGGATAATAGATAAAATTAACGCCGGAGACAAAACTGAGATTATTTTCACTGCAAATATCGATGCATGTAACAACTTGACAAATCTTGCATCAACAAGTGCAGGTTGTCTAGGTGGGGACTGTCAGCCTATAAAAACAGATACTGCTTCAGTTAGAATACCAAATACAGATGCTATAACAACTAATATTATACCTCAGACAATCAATATGTGCGACGAACAAAGCACAACTGTTATTGTCAAAAATGTTGGTTTAACTTATGTTTATGATGTAAATGTTACGGCTAATTTGCCAACAGGAATTTCTTATGTTATCGGCTCTGGAAATCCCTCTGAGCCTGAGAATGTTGGTGCAAATCCAATTAGATGGACTAAAGCCCAAATTCCAGGATTAGGCGCTATGGCACCTTCATCTGAGATAACTATCACCTTTAGAATTCGCTCAAGTTGTAGCATGCCTTCATCAGGAACATTTACATCACAGGCTACTTATTTAACTCCTTGCAACGATGTAAAATCATCTCCGCAAGCTAACTCTCAAATTACTAGGAGAACTCCAACTTTGGGCATATCTAAACAAGGTAGAAATCATACCACTGGCTCATCTTTTGCTGACAATGTTGCTGCAGAACCTGGCGACATTGTGGAGTGGCGACTCATCATAACAAACAGCGGAACTGCACCAGCATTAAATGTTGAGTTTTATGATGTTTTGCCTACAAACATGACATTTGGAGGTATTAGCACAAGTCAATATCCTGCAGTAGGCACTATACCCCCAGGCTCAGGGGCGGATGTAGATCCATGGAAGCATGGCACGTTGTCAAATTTATCGGGTAGTAATACTGCCACTTATTATGTGTGGGGAACAGTAAATTCAGGAAGCTGTGGGGCCGCTACAACTAATACTGCTTATGTTAGATATGGTTGCGATGACAATTGTAGGTTTACCTACACTGTATCTGGTGGCACCCGTTCTTTAAGGACTAGGCCAAACTTTGTTAGGTCCCAAACTATTGGAACTTTTACTACTTGTGAGGGGATAATTACAATAAATTTAAGAAATGATTCGGGCTATCCAACAGCTTACAATGTTTTTGTAACTTCTACATTGCCACCAGGATTTGTATTTGACTCTATGATTTCTGGCCCCGGTCCAATACCAAACCCCCCTTCTAACCCTTCTCAACCAATATGGTCACTCGGCAATATGGCAGCTAGTGGAACAAATACAGTTCTCCAATTTAGAGTTAAAAATGATGGGCTAAGTTGTGGAACAGTAACACCTGGAACAAATAATGTACGAATTGACTACCAAGATAGGNNTGGAAATCCACTTAATGTAACAAATACTAGCTCAATCATAACTCCTTTAAAACCAACTCTTTCTATTTCAAAAACACCCGTTATACAACCTGTTGCACCAGGAGGCACTGGCAGCTGGACAATTACAGTTACAAATACAGGCAATACTCCGGCATACAATGTAACACTTATTGATACGCTAAGTGCAGATTGGGGACCTCCAATAATAGCTGGAAATGGGTCAAATGGAGAAGTTCCTTCAATTGTTGGCAATACAATAACTTGGCAAATACCTGGCCCAATTGCACAAACAGGAGGCACATGGTCGGCAACACTTTCTGCTAGGTTAAACGATGTTTCCAGTACGGGAACTAATGGGGTTATTGCATTAGGTAAATGTTCAAATGGCTGCATATATAGCAGTGCAACAGCCAATGCAAGGATAATTAATATTCAAGGCCTTTTCAAAGAATCTGAAAAAGAAAAAGCAACAATTGGTGAAGAAGTCGTATTTGATTTAGCTGTAGTCTATTCTGGAGTGGGTGCAAATTACACTAATACAACTATAGTTGATCATTTACCTAATGGAATTGAGTATGTTTCCCACACCTATACTGATACTTATGGGGGAACAATACAACAATTCACACAAGATGGGCAGCTACTTACATGGAAACTTGGAACTCCAATTGGTGCAGCGAATAGAAACTTTACTGGCCCAAATAATGTCATGATCAAGATTACCGGTTTAGTTAAGAATATTAAGCCCGATAATGTCATAGGGGTGGTCCATGTAAATAATGCAAATACAAGCTTTATTCAAGACGACGCCCCATATAACATAAGTGATTTAGATGACGTCAGGATTGTTGAACCCAACTTAACTATCGAAAAACAAGGGGATAAGACTCAAGGATTACCTGGAGAAAATGTACACTATACAATTACTGTGAGAAATACTGGAAACAGTTCTGCGTATGATGTAGTGATTCAAGATCAAATACCTTCTGGCTTGATATTAGTTGGTGGGTCAATTACATCTTCACCTTTAGCATACAATACAATGAGTGATGGAGACATTATTCAATGGGAGTATCTTTCAATACCACCAAACAATGCAGTCATTTTAGAGTACGATGCAACAATTCCGCCCCAGGGAGGTAGCTTTACAAATACAGTTACAAATACTGAGTACTTTTCATTACCTAAAGGAAATGACGAAAGGAGACAATATGGTCCACTTTCTGATGATTGGAATGTAATATCTCCGGGTACAGATTTACAGAAGGTAACCCTAAATACCGATATAAATGTTCCATCACCTGGTGGAATAGTCTTCTTTAGGCTTACTATTACTAATACCGGAGCTATGGCTTTGGATCCCGTAAAATTGATTGACTATTTGCCTGATGGACTTACATACAGGTCAGGATATAGCACTGTTGCTGGAATACCTTATGAACCAAATTCAATAGTTGGTGCCCCTGAAGTTCTAACATGGGATAATATAGGTGCAATGAATCCAACTGATGTAATAATAGTTGAATTCCAAGCAACTGTTAATCCGGGGAGAACTGGAACTTTCATAAATAACGCTACAGTAATAGGAACATCTACTATCGGTGACGTAACCGATTCAGACGACTCTCCAGTGGGCGTAAAGGGTCCAGCAATTAATATTACAAAATCAGTTGAGCCTCCTTGGGGTAAAACAGGATTTACTAATGAATACACTTTAGTAATAACAAATACGGGAGAAGTTCCATTAGATTCTGTGACTGTTACAGATACACTACCAGTGGGGCTAACTTATGCTAATTTGTCATCCATAGCTCCATATTCTGTTGTAGTAAATGCCAATGGAACAACTGCCATAACATGGAACAATATTGGACCTTTAGCAGTTGGAGAAAGTAAGACTATAAAATTCTCTGCTAAGTTTAATGGGCTTGAAAATAAGAGTATTAACTATGTTATCACTGAAGGCACACCTCCAAATGGAGATCCAGTATCAGACGATGATCAAGTTGAAATTCAAAAACACCCTGGAGGAAATCCAAGAGAAACGCTAAGAATAATAACAAAAGGATATATGAAGAGATGTGATCTATGCTATACTCAAGATTTAATCAAGGAAGCTAGAGAATTAATAACAAATCATAATGTTGTAAACGAAGATAATCCATGTTGTAGGCCTGATGATATCATAGAAGAATTAAAGTTTGAGATAGTTAAGAAAGGCCTTGATAAAGATCCAAGATATATCAGAGCTCTAAAGTTATTAGATGATTCAGAGAGACTATGCAGAGAAGCAAATGAAGCCTTCGATAAGGATAACTATGGCCTTGCACAAAGATTAACAAAAGAAAAATGTGAAGCTATTGGTGAGGCAATGAGACTTATGATAGATGTTCTTTCAAATAAAAAATAAAATAATTTTTTTTATTTTAAGGTAAAAATACCTGATTTTCTATTTTTTGGGGTAGATATTCTTCAGCCACAAACTCTAGCGATTTATTGGCCAACGCCTGCTGCTCTATTCTGACTCCAAGCTTCAGACATTTCTTCATTTGCTCTTGCCAATCCTTGTTTTTGAACCACTCGTATTCCATTATCTCGTTTATTCGCTTCTTGTCCATATCTTTTAGCTTTTCTGTAACTTTCTGAAGCTCATAATCCTCAATATCGTCCATAGTCATGCCTATAAACTTTGCATCTGGCACTCCAAGTCTTCTAGAAAGATAAGCTAAGTTCATTGATCCCTGCTTTATTGTAGAATAGATGTACCAACCGTAAGGATCACCATCTGTAAAGACATACACTGGTAACTTTTTTTCGTTATGAAGTCTATTTATTAATCTTCTAATACCTCTTGGGGCCTGTCCTTGGCATGCAACTAATAAGGCATTATTGGCCTGTGCAAATTTTTCCTCAATAAGCCTATCGCACATTGCGGCTGTCTCAATAACAAGAATATACTCAGCGTTAACATTTAAGAAATCAATTTCTTCAACTGTACCGGGTACAGCCCATCCACCTCTTCCAAGCTTTGAAGCGTTAAATTCATCCTCGCCGTCTTTTAGCACTATATCCCCGTAAATATAACCTCTTCTGTCTGCTGTAAGATTGAGCTCTTCTCTTAGGATGTCAAGTGCTGTTTCTATATCCTCAATGATTGGATTAGATTCAGCCTGATCATCAAATGTATTTTCTTTAGAACCTTCTACTGTGTGTTTCAAGGCATAATACAACTCTCTGATACCGGCATGTTTGTTCTCTTCAACAAGCCTTCTACAGTAAGAGGCGACAAGCACGGTCTGCATGAATTTCTTTGTGTGAGCCACATTTAGAAAATGTCTTTTAGAGAACTTGTCTCCTAGTTGAATTACTTTCTCGTTATCATCAAAAAAAACGTTAGATTTTCCTCTTAGGGGTATCTTTATTGAGGGGCTTTCCTCTTTCATTATCTGTTCATAAAGCTCCTCACCAAACTTACCAAGTATGGAGGGGACGTCTTGTGAAGGTTTAATCGCCATTTTCGCTCACCTCTTCAACGCCATTTTCGTCTGAAACTATCGTGACTTCTTCATCACCATTTGCTTCCTCAAAGTCATACTTTTTTTCAACAATGTCTGTCAGCGCTTTAATTATTTTAGAATTATCATCTGCTTTAACTAGGCTTCCAAGAGCATTGGATGTTTCTATAACATATCTCAAGAGAGTCTTTTTCTTTGTAAGTTTCTCGCTTGCTCTTCTCTTCCCCGAAAGGTACCTAGATAAGGCCCTACCTGCGTCCATCAATGCAAATCTGATCTCGTTAAAGATTTCTTCTTCTGTTGCAATCGCCTGCTTTCCTGCTGAGGTGTATGGTATATGAGTTGAAACAAGATTAACGAATATAGTAAGTGGGGCGCTGTCATCTTTCACGCCGTATCTCTTCCACTCAATAGATTTAGCTGCTTCTGTAATGCAACATCCACCTTGGTCGAATATCAAGGGAGTCCTATTAGCATAACGGATAATATCAAGCCCATTATTGCCAGCACCTCCGCCGTAGGCAATACCTGCTTCAACAATAAAGGCTATACCTCCGTGATAGGTCTGTGGGCTTCTAGTCACAGTATGGACAAATTCAGGTGCTAGAATACCCTCAAGGCCGAGCCTGACGGAATCGGCGCCAATTGGGATTAGGCCCTCAGTTGGTGGGGCCATGAATGTAATCTGTTTAATAGCAGTTACCAGCTTTTCTGCATATTCCCAGTCTACCTTTTTGGGATTTATGTCAAGATCAAGGCCAGAAAGCTGTTCTATCTCCTCAACTTTTTTAGAGGATACCCTTGTGAAATCAGAAACTAAAAATGTCCTCACTCTAGTTGCGCTTGAATTTTTAATCATGGAAAGTATATCATCCGCAGAACTTCCATGGGGGTGTGGCTTCATTTCTTTTGGATTTTTTGGTATTACTCTAACATTTCTATCAAAGAGAATCTTTGTACCATCGGGCTCTACAAAAAGTATTCTTGTATGTGGATTTGCAATTGCAGTCATCTTAAGGTAACTGTAAGGGCCATATTTTGATCTATTGTATTGAAGATTTTTTGCCTCAAGATTAATTCTTGTACCTCTCCACTTTTCAGGATTCTTTAAAGTTTCACGGGATAGAATCTCTCCGGCATTTTTTTCAACATCAATTTTGATATTAACTTTATTGATTACCTTGTCTCCCGTAGAAGTTACAACTTCAGTTGGTTTTCCAGTGCTTACTTGTGAGTACATAACAGCCCCTGAAACACCAATACCCTGTTGGCCTCTTGATTGAATATTTCTGTGGGCCTTGCTTCCTGCAAGCATCTTTCCAAATACATGAGGTATGTAATCGAGAGGGATTCCTGAAGCGTTATCCTCCATTATAATCCTATAGTGTTCCGGGCCGATTTCAGTAATAAATACTGAAAGATCTGGAAAGAGCCTGGCTTCCTCACAAGCGTCAAGCGAATTTGTAACCCCTTCGTGAACAAGTGTTGTTAATGAACGTAATTTACCAGTATATCCTAACATTGCTGCATTCTTTTTAAAGAATTCAGAAACACTTTGCATTTTAAATGACTTAAATATTTCATCAGCATGTTTGACTTTCGTTTCTGACATCCAATTTCACCTATTGATAACTAGTATTTAATTCTTTATAAGTCTTACTATGGCGAATTTTGTATTATTTTAAAATTTTTGATAGTTTATTAGAAACTTCTTCTATACTAGAATTAACAAATATAGATTTCTTTTTATTATGTTCGCCTTTTACGATAGTGGCTTCACCTAAAATACCCTTAAAAAAAGTCTGAATTTCTTTATTGGCCTGGCCCTTTATGGCAGGAGACGTAATTTTTAGCCTTATTCTCTTGCTCCACTCGTTGTATTCAATGTGAAATTCACTCGAGTTTGAAACAACTTCAATGTCGATTAAAGTACCACCCCTGCTTTCTTTTAGAGCTTCCCTCATAGTACCACTCATTAGTTTTATAAACTTAATAAATTGAACTCTTAAAAAGTTACTTAGAGGTATGTATGGCAAAGATAACTTTTTTGGGTAGTGGTGGAGGAAGGTTCATGACCATCACCCAAAAGCGTGGTACAGGCGGATTCTATATTGAAGATAAAATAAATATTCATGTAGACCCAGGACCAGGTGCACATCTCAGATCAATTCAGAATGGGCTTGATCCAAGGAAGATAGATGCTCTTTTAATTTCTCACTGCCACACAGACCATTTCAATGATGTTCCGATAATGGTTGAGAGTATGACCGGGGGCATGTTGAAAAAAGAGGGGTATGTAATTGGTAGCAAGAGCGTCATTGAAGGAAGAGACGAGTTTGCTTCAATTATTTTCCCTTATTACAGAAAAAATTTGAAGGGAGTCTTATCTATGGCCCCTGGAGAAAATATTGAGATTAAAGGACAGAAGATTGAAGCTACAAGGGCAAAGCATTCAGACCCATTTGGAATTGGATTTAAAATTTATACAGATTCGGGCGCTATTTCGTATACTTCTGATACTGAGTATTTCGATGGCATGGAAGATCAGTATATAGGATCTAGGGTAATGATTCTCAACGTCACAAGACCAAACGGAGACAGAATTCCATTTCATCTTACAACT
>DUKX01000053.1 GCA_013329085.1 Methanofastidiosum sp.
TTAATTTATTTTATTTTTATTTGAATGAGGCGATATAAGTGCAAAAAGCTAGAATAAGATTGACTGCAATGGAAACTGGAAAACTTGACGAAGTTTGTTCTCAGGTTAAAAAGATAGCAGAGCGAACAGGCGTAGACATAGCCGGACCAATACCATTACCAACAAAGAAATTAAAAGTACCAGTAAGAAAATCCACTTCTGGTGACGGTAAGGCAACATGGGAACGATGGGAAATGAGGATACATAAAAGACTCATTGAAATCGACGCTGACGAAAGGACCATGAGACAGATAATGAGAGTCAAAGTTCCTGAACGAGTTAACATAGAAATTGAATTATTGTCCTAATCTTTTATTGTATTTAAAAAATACAATATCTCTTCTTTGATAGAATTTGTATAAAAAATAAAATAAAAATTAGTTCCTATACTTTATTGTGTAGAATTCCCAGGATTTTAATCTTGTGCTTCCAGTAACAACTATATTACCTTTTGAGTCAAATGCAATGCCGTTGGCCATATCGTCTTCTCCAATTGTTTGCCTTTGCTCCCAGAGCTGTTTGCCGTTCTTGTCGTATACCACAGTAAGATAATCAAAGTAAAGAGCATTCCCTTTATAGGATGTCCCTGTGACTGCAATATTGTCTTTTTTATCAATAGCTATTGCATAGGCTTTGTCTTCCTTACCCGCGTTGTAGGATTTATTCCATAGTATGTCTCCATCTTTGTTCAATTTAATTGTTTTATAGTCAAAGTCATTGCTGTTGTGGAAGTAACCTGTAACGACTATATTATTCTCAAAATCAATAGCAACACCCATTCCATTTGCTTGACTTTCGTCATATTGCTTTCTCCAGAGAAGGTTGCCGTCCTTGTCATATTTTAAGATCAAGAATGAATTTGTAGTATCTGCCCTGCTTCTGCCCATTGTCATCCCTACAACTATTATGTTGTCAAACGAATCAACTGCTACATCATATGCGAAATCATTATGGTCATCTTGGTATAAAACCTTCCAGATCATTATACCGTTTCTGTCGTATTTTACCGTATACACATCGTAAAGATTGTCTATTAGAGAATGCCCCGTTACTATTATGTTGCCTTTAGAATCGACAACAACACCTTCACCACTATCGTTATCTCCCATATTGAACTTTTCAGCCCAGAGTTTTTTTCCTTCAGAGTTATATTTTACCGTGTAGTACCTGCCACTTGATATCCCAATAACAATTACATTGTTTTGCCTGTCAACTGTAACGTCATTGGCTTGTTGTGTCCCGTCTTCCTGTTCGACATTTTGCCAGATTACATTTCCGTTTCTATCATATTTTATGGTAACAAAGTCCCAGCTCTTGATATATGTAGCCCCAGTCACAATAATATTGTCCTGAAAATCACAGACGACGCTGTTTGCAAAATCGTTTTTCCCCCCATCGTAACTCTTTTCCCACATCAAACTGTATGCAATAGTTGCCATGGGCAGGGACAAAACTAAGATTGAAAGCACTAAGATTGAATATTTTCTTTTCATAATGTCACCTATTTGCACATATATATTGTATTAATAATATATAAGGTTATACGATATTTTGAAGATAATCACAATTTTGTATAATAAAATTTAAATATTGAATATCATTTTTTATCTATGGGTGGTAAAAATGATTGACTTAATAGCTATAGCTGCATTAGGACTTATTGGAATAATAGGTTTTGTTGCACTAGTATTTCTAGATGCAATATTCTTATGGATAGGGACTAAGTTTGCAGGTATTGATAAAGCCTCATTCGGTAAGGCAATAATAGGCGTATCCATCATGATAGTACTAAGTGCCATATTAGGATCGCTTCTTGGTCCACTAGGAGTTCTTGGAATAATTTTAAGTTTCATAGTGACATTATGGGCAGTGAAGTCACTATATGGGACCTCTTGGGGCAAGGCATTTTTAGCACTAATCTTGGCATTCGTAGCTTTCATAGTGCTTTCGGTAGTTTTGTTAGCATTATTGGGAGTTGGATTCTCAAATCTAGGTATTTTTTAATTTTTATTTTTTAAGGAGATTAGATGATAATAAGAAACTGTACGGTAGAAGATGTTGACAGAATCAGAAGATTTGTTGATGCGTGTAAACCTTTGGAGTTACATACACCTTTCACATACTGGACAATATTCAATTATTTTTCTAATCTATGTTTTTTGATGATAGAAGATGAAGAATTAATTGGATTTATCTCTGGCATCAGAAATTCTTTAGAAAAAGATGTTGTTTACCTCTGGCAGATTGGAATATCTAAAGATTATCGGGGTAAAAATTACGCTTCTCTATTGATTGATCATTTAATTAAAGGTGCTATTGACATGGATTGCAATAAGATTCAAGTCTCAATATCTCCAGAGAATCAGTCAAGTTATAATACTTTTCTTAAATATGCAAAAGAGCATTCGTATACCTTTGCAAAAATTGGCGAAGTAAATTACAACGATCAATTATCTGATAAAAAAGAATATGAAATTCTGTATCAGATTGAAATTTGACGGCCCACAAATTTTATAAACTAACTAACCTGATGAAACTTTAAGCCGAGGTCGCATAGCTAGGATTAGTGCGCCGGACTTGAGATCCGGTTTCCCCTAGGGAAGCGGGAGTTCAAATCTCCCCCTCGGCGCTTTTTGCTGCGATTTTGAAATAAAGGCCATTCATAACTCCTTTTAGAATGGACTTTGAAACATCGTTAGTAAACCGGACAGAGTGTCCTACATATCTTATTATTTCCACAATTTTAGAGAAATTGTTCCTTGCTTATTTCATTCGTTTATCTCTATATTTATAGAAACTAATAAATAACTAAAAAATTATAATAGTGTAATGATAATAAATAAAGATAATTTAGTTTTTCGAAGGGCGACCCTAGAAGATATACCTGAACTTGTCAAATTTAAACTATTACTTTTAGATGAACTAAATCCCAATGAAGATAAAACTAAACTTGATACTTTAAAGAAAGAATTAGAAAAATTCTTTGAAGATCATATCGGAACAACTGAATTTATCTCATGGCTTGTCGAGTATGAAGGAGAGATAGTAGCAACAAGTGGCTTAATTTTATGGAGGGTTCCACCAAGATATGATTGTTTGCATGGAAAATACGGGTATATCTCTAATATGTATACAGTGCCTAAAGCTAGAAGAAATGG
>DUKX01000105.1 GCA_013329085.1 Methanofastidiosum sp.
TGCGACTCTTTTTACCCTTGGATTATTTGTATTATTTTTGGATACTCGAGAGAGAAAAATAAAAAAACAGCAGACGATAATCCTTGAAATGATAAAAAAGGCCAGGGTTACGCAGGAAAGACAGACCTATTCAGGGGCATTTGACGATCTCAAGCGTAGAAAAATGTATTAATGGACTTTAAAATCAAAAACAACATGCCATACACCAGGTGAATATTTCTTAATTTTCCTGTAATAAAGTGGCTCTAAAGTTCTTCCTTTATTAGACAAAATTTTTTCAATATTTTTTTTAAAGGAAGGCTCAGATTTTTCAGGCATAGTATTATGGTAGTGGATTACCCCACCATCTTTTATCATATCCAATGCTTTTAACAGAAACTTTTCATCGTCTGAGAAGTATCCCATAATTATCCTGTCTGCTTTGAAGTCTGGATTAAAATCAAGGCAGTCGGTATTTATGGGTGTGACCCTGTCAACTAATTTGTTAAGGTGAATATTTTCTAATAGAAGATTATAGCTATCGGGATTTTTTTCTAAAGCCCATACCCTAGACCTTCCATATTTTGACAATGGTAATGTAAAATATCCAATACCTGAGAACATATCAATTATAACTTCATCAGGCAAAGAAACTTGGCCCATCCTTATCCTCTCAGCTATATTGCCAGAAGAAAACATGACTTTTGACAGATCAATTTTGTAGAGAATCCCGTTTTCTTTGTGGATTGTGACAAATCCTCCTCCGATAATCTTTTTATAATAAGGAACTCTAAACTCTCCTGAAACAGACCCCTTTTCTAAAACAGTCTGACATCCAAAGCTATCATAAAAACTCTTACCAATAAAATCTTTTAGTTCTTGATATTCTTTAGGAATTGTAAGAATTATAATTTCGCCAATTTGTTCGTAACTCTTCATTATTTTTCGGATATCCTCTTCGGATATCTTATTCTTTAGCTGTTCTCTGAGTGTTTTTATTTTCTTATCTTCCACATCAAGTATTAATCCAAAATACATAAAAGGTTTTCAATTAAAGATATTTATGGAAAGTTGTGTTCTTACAGGAAATGAAATTAGAGAGCTTATATCAAAGAATAATCTAGTACAGAACTATATAGATCTAGATACCCAGATTACCCCAAATGGATTTGACATGACAGTTAGAGAGGTACACAGTATTGTATCTAGGGGTGCTGTAGATTTCAGTAACGAAAAAAGAAAGCTTTCTGAAACAAAAAAGATAGATTTTGTTGAAGAATTTGTTTTTCTTGAAAAAGGTGCTTACAAGATTATTTACAATGAAATTGTAAATATCCCGCCAAATATCGTTGCGTTGGGAAGACCTCGCTCAACTCTATTGAGATGTGGTGCAAACGTTGGAACAGCTGTTTGGGACAGAGGTTACAGTGGAAGGAGCGAATCTTTACTGTCAGTAGATAATGAGAAGGGTATAAAGATTTACAAGGATGCACGAGTTCTACAACTAGTGTTTATGCGAACATTAACAGATGAGTCAGTTTACAAGGGTATATTCCTAAAAGAAAATTTATAATCAAGTTAAAACATGATCCCCAATTGCAAGAATATTGTTCCTCCTGATTATTATTAACCCCATTTCTTTAACATTTTCTCCACGGATGATTTTGACATTTTCCATAACTAGGTTAAGTTCTAAGTCATAACCTGCTAATATTCCGTCTATTTTTCTTCCATCTTTTAGAACTAGACTAACTATTTCACCAATATTATTGTGAACAATGTCAAAGGGTTTTTCGGCTCCTGCACTCTGGTATTCTTCATCTTGTTCATAGTCTTCTCTGTCGTCCATAGAAATAATTCAATTAAGTCCTTTAAAAGAATTTCCATCTATCTTTTTTGATTAATAATTAACAAGATTATTAGTAAAAAAGAAAAGATTGATATTTTTCATAGATTTACTTTAAAGAGGTAAGCGGAGATATATACCTCAATTAAAGCAGCAATTAGTAATAGTGGGATTATTAGTGCAAATAATTTTAATCCTTTCCTGATATTAACTCTTAGGGACTCTGATCTTGATTTACCCGGAGGTGGAGAAATAATTTCTTTTCCGAGTCTGAATCCTTGGGATGCCGCTATTAATATCGCGGGGATTTCAATCACCCCATGAGGTAGTATGCCCATTAAGAAAACTAAAGAATTTCCCCCTTCAGCAATGAATTTTCCATAAAGCAGCCCCACTACAGTTCCGTTTCCCCAAAGTGACAGAAAAGGAAAGAATCCGACAAAAACTCCAAGCATCATTATCAAAAAGGAAGTTCTTGTATTAATATAGAATATTGTAAAGAATAATTCAAGTGAAGTCATTTCCTCTAAGGGCCCAAACATGTCCTGGAATTCCTTTAGGAAAGAATTGATCACTTCAGGATTGTTGTTCAATAATACCTTAAATATATAGAATCCTGAAATAGATCCTAGTAGAAATAATCCTAGCGATATTAGCATTAGGTTTTTATTTTCTTTTATTGTTGTGAATACTTCATTTTTGTAAAAAGAAGTTATTTTTTCTTTTCTGCTTTCCATGATATAATCCTCTTTGTTATGACCATTAGTAGCAATGCGCCTAATAGAAGCCCAAGACCAAGTATGATTTTAAATATATTGTATTTTTCAATCACCCTTTCGGAATATTTCTGTGATTCTGTTGCCATTGAAAATGCATCAGAATATTTTCCTCTGTTGAAGAGTCTTTTTGCTTCTGTTAAAAGTTCATCTGCTTTTTGAACATCATTTTCATAAAATAATGTATTTTTTGCTTCCTTTAATTTACTATCGGCTGTATCAATTTCTATTTTTGCCCTTTGCATGTCTCCCTGACCAAACTTCTCAAGTATTTCAATCGACTTATCAATAAGTTCAATTCTCTTAGTAAGGTTGATTTCTTTTTCAGCCTGAGTTAGGTAATAAACACCCTCATTGAATACCGCCTCGTCGGTAACTGCAATTCCTTTGCTTCTTGCATCACTTTCTAAATTCTTTGCTTTCTGAAGCTTTTCATTGAATTCAGTATCAATAAAATCCATTTGAGAGTCGAGAAGAATTATTGCCTGGGATATGGTAGTATATGCCTCTCTATAAAGCCCGAATGAGTAGTTACTCTTCGCTTGCTGAATTAAGGAAGTAATTCTATTAGTTTCGGTGGGTTTAATCTCGGAAAAACCGTTCTTTTTCATAGAATCAAAATATGCCAAAAAAGAATTTGCTTCTTGATCAAAATTTTCTTTGTATTGGATTCTCTGATCTATTGCATTGGAGTCTCCTACTGCAAAGTCAAATAGATTCATGGCAAAAAGAGCATTGTCTTCCCGAACTACATAAGTATCTTCAAATATAGATTTGTCTCCGACTATTATTACCATCCCTTTCCCATATTTCACAAATGCAGAAACAGGAGGNNCTTGAGCCGCTAATGTAAAGTATTTTGGAAACACCTTTTGACGGAGGATAGTTGTCATCTCCTTGTATCAAAACATTGGTATTATAACTTGCAAAGTTTGTATCATCATATACTCTATCGACATTGACTTCTATATTCAAAGAAGACAGAAGACGATTTATCTGAGTTATTGAACTTGCCTCTGTAAAATCTTCTGCAATTATCAATAGAGAGCCTCCTGAGTTAACAAAATCAAGAAGTCTTGGTATCTCTTCAGGAGATATTCCTTTGTCTGTAGTTATTATTGTAATAACCTTATACTGAGAAATATTTTGAGGAATCACTTGGGATTTAGTAATGTTATAATTACTTTTAATTGAATCTTCAATTTTTCCAAGACTTTGCCCATAAAATAAAATATTCTCATTATCAGCAAAAACTAAAGGGGAAAACATAGAGAAAAGCAAAATTGCAAATACGGAGAATCCTAAAATCTTTTTCATAACCCTTAATTCGGCAGAAAGTATTTAAATTTTTTGAGTTTATTTGACTTATGAGAATGTTATCCCTATTTTCTGGTGGAAAGGACTCTCTTTTTGCCACATATCTCGCAATGAGAGAAGGACACGAAGTTGTTTGTCTTCTCTCTTTAGAGTCAGAAAGAGACGATTCATACATGTTTCACGTCCCCAATATTTCTTTGACATCATTTCAGGCAAAAGCTATGGGTATTGCATTAGTAAGAAAATCTGTCAAAGGTGAAAAAGAAAAGGAAGTTGAAGAATTACACCATATTATTGGCGAATTTGTAAAAAATAAGGAAATCGACGGGATAATAACAGGCGCTATTGAGTCAAACTACCAGAGAGAAAGGATTCAAAAGATTGCTGACCACTATGGGATATTTCACTATGCCCCCTTATGGAAGACTGATACTAACGAATATATGAAATCCTTGATCAAAAATGGCTTTAAGGTCATCATTGTTTCAGTTTCTGCACTTGGCCTTGATGAATCTTTTCTTGGAAGAATCATTGACGAAGAGATTCTTGAAAAATTAAAACTCTTAAATAAAAAATATGGAGTACATATCGCTGGAGAGGGCGGGGAATATGAAACTTTTGTCACAGATGCACCAATATTCAAAAAGAGACTAATAATAGAAAAATCAAGGAAAATAATAAAAAATCTAAATGGAACCTTGGTAATAGAATCTATTATTCTTGAAGACAAATCATAGAACGATTCTTGTCCCGCAACTTTCAGCATCAATTAATGCTTGAAGGATGACATGTTTTGACTTTCCGTTTATTACGTGTACTTCCCCCACTCCTTCTTTTAATGCCGAAATAGATGAGAGAACTTTAGGAATCATTCCCCCGGATATCTTTCCTTTTTCAATCATGGAGTTTGCATCTGATTCAGTTAAAAGTGGAATCCTTGTTGAAGAATCTTTTGGGTCAAGATATATTCCATCTACATCTGTGATCAACAATAGCTTTTCAGCGCCCATTGCTGCAGCAATTGAGTATGCGAATTCATCAGCGTTCACATTATATGCTCCGTTTTCACCCTCTCCTATTGGAGAAACAACAGGTATGTACCCTTCATCAATTAGGGTCCACAAAAGCCAAGTATTAACGCAGTTGACTTCGCCGACAAAACCTAGATCAACCCCATCAACTGTTTTTTTAGTTGCATTGACTATGCTGCCATCCCTTCCTGAAATACCAACTGCATATTCGCCTTCGTTGTTTATTAGTGTAACAAGTTCTCTGTTTACTGCACCGTGAAGAACCATTTCTACAACTT
>DUKX01000174.1 GCA_013329085.1 Methanofastidiosum sp.
TTCTTTTCCCATATCACATTTCCATTTGGCCCATACTTAATAATATGATAATCCTGATTTGAGCCATTGTGTGAATAACCTGCAACTATGATGTTGTTTTGTGAGTCAATAGCTATACTCCAGGATTCATCATTGAAGCCTCCATCGTAGACTTTCTCCCATAACAAATCTCCGTCTGCCCCAAATACAGAGTTTATAGACAAGAATAAAAACAAAGAAAAAAATATGCCTGCTATTCCCTTCATGACAGGTATATTTTGCATTTTTTTATAAAATTATCGGAATCTATTCACCCTCAACGACAAAAAACTCGTCATTTATTATTATTTGACAGATAAATAAGCCTATTTTACTTATATTTCTTCAAAAAGTTTCTAGTATCCTCTGTGTCCATCCAACCTTGATCTAGCTGTAAAAGTATCTCTTCTATCCTATTTACTTGTCTTTGAACTCTATCCTTAATCCTTTCGATATCCGCTTCTAGTTGGATAAATCCACTGATTATTGCCAGAGGGTTTCTGATATGGTCAATTAGATGGGCAAAATATTCTAGATTCTCATCAAGCTGTTTTTGAGCTTTCTTACTTTCCGTAATATCTGTAATGATTTCTATCATACCCTTCCCAAAATCGTTTCTATCAACTGGACTAATCCTGAGGTGGCAGTCCATTAGCTCTCCATTTTTTCTTATCCATAAAGTTTCAACTTCTCTATATTCTTCATCATCCCATTTTCCATACAATACTTGACCGATCTTATCATAATCTTCTTCCCGATGGTATAAGAATTTTAAATTTTTATTCTTTAGTTCGTCAAAATTATAGCCTGTCATTTTAATCATGCTATTATTGCACCACAGTATCCGTCTATTTTGAACTAATTTTATACCTACTGGAGCGGCTGCAAGTATAGTTCTTAAGGTTCTCTCACTTTCTATTATTTTTTCTTCTGCCTTCATTTTTTCGGTGATATCAAAAATTATCCCTCGTAAGCCAAAAGATTTGCCTCTATGCACAATAACCTTAGAGTGTATGATTATGGAAAATGTACTGCCATCTTTTTTTAGAGCAGTATATTCGCTACCCCCAATTTCCACCCCACTAAGAAGTTTTTGGATATTTTCCTTTAATCTTTCACGTTCTTCAGGTATAATAAATTCTACGACATTTACGCCTCGTTCTACATCCTCTTTTGTGTAGCCAGTAATATTGAAAGCATTCCTGTTTACAAATAACAGATTTCCCTTTTTATCTGTTTCAAAAACTATTTCTGGCAATGAATTTGCTAATTCTTTATATTTCTCTTTGCTCTCCTTTAATGATTCTTCAGCTCTTTTCTGCTCTGTTATGCCCATTACTGATGTTATATACCCTTTAGAGGAATCATTAGGGTCTAAAAGACTCATTTTTTTATGAATATCTGAGGTATGTGCAAAACTTTCTTAGTTTTGCATATTCTTAATTTTGACAATCTATTTTAGCTATTTCTGCTATCAACTAATCAGAACTTCTGCCTTCTGTTCGTTGGAAAATCTATTATTGTCATCTGTACTCCTAGAATATCGATTGCATGCGCTACCTAAAGGCTGCTTGCTGTAATTTAATTTTTCAATATCTTAGGCAGCAAACTTTCCAAGGAGAAGATATCTCAGAGCAATTCGACGATGCAAAATAAAATGCAGCGATTACTAAGGCTGCTAGGTAAATATAGAAGCTAACGTTTCTAAGGCCATTCACATAAAGCCATTGAGAATTAACTAGTTGCTTCAAAGCTGAATTTACCTCTTCAGCTGCAAACCTTTTTGACTGAAGCGCTCTGTAGAGCTTTGAACCTCTTTCAATTTCAGGGTTTAGTCTCAAGCTCCAGAACTTTTCATTTTTGCCAGATCTAAGGTTTCTCTTGTTAAGTGGAATCACAGGCAAAACATCGTATTTATTCAACACCTTGTGATTTTCTTCACTATCGTAGCCTGCATCTGTAATTGCAAAAGTTGGACGATATCCCATCCCATGGATCTTTCCCATTAAATGGGGGAGAAAAAGTCCATCGTGCCTGTTGGCTTGAGTAACAGTCAATGGCAAGGGGATTCTCATGTCTGCATCAGATGCAATATATGCCTTAAATCCTCTGTAAAGGCCTTTGGTAGAAGAATAGCCTACTTTTGCGTCTCTATCTCCCTTCTTTTCAAGGGAAGTTGAATCTGCCAGCATATGGATTAAATCAATCTCTTGCATGCTTAACATTGTGCAGTGTACATTTTCAATGAACTTCGGCCCCAATTTGTTTCTAAATCTCCCAAATGTAGTGCGATGCGGAATATTACTTGTAAATCCGCATAATTTTGCCTCGTCGATGTGTTCATTTAGATACTCAGACAACCCTTCCTCAGACCTGATGCCACGTAGTAGCATCAAAACAAATGCATTCACAATTGATTGGTAGCTGTAACCGTATCTACCCTTGCCCTTCTTTTGAGGAACGCAACCTTTATATTTTTCAAAAACTGCTTTTAGTATGGTTTGGGTGCGAGCACAACCCCAAACCAAACCCCTA
>DUKX01000052.1:0-139 GCA_013329085.1 Methanofastidiosum sp.
GGAGTTAACGCAGGTACATGTACAGGGGGAACTTTGTATAGGTATACTTTTAACAACATAACATTTGAAGTTCCAGACTTTGCCGGGGACCTCAATAACAAAGTATTTATTACCGCAGTAAATAATGCAGATTGGCAAT
>DUKX01000052.1:228-3746 GCA_013329085.1 Methanofastidiosum sp.
GCATGGGAAAAAGTAAAAACTGGTAGTAATATTACTATGCTTCAGTGGTCAGGTGGTCTTTACATAGACAAGGAAGATAATAGGATTGAATGGGATCATGGAAGAATCCCTAGTGTATTTAAATTTGATCTTGAAGGCCGTCCTGGGTCTGTATGGCCCCCTGGAAGACCATTCCAAGGAAATAGTTGGCTACTTTTAGATATGGATCTTGGACTATCAGATCGTCAATTTAATCTAGAAAAATCTTCTTTAGAAAATCCTATTGTGAATAGACTTCCAAATGAATTTTCATTATGTACTCACGATTATTTTGATATAACTGATACCGGCTGGGCAAATAACAATGTAATAATTAATCTAAAAACATTCCAGAGAATATACCAAGAGAAAGGTGATCCATTACTAGCCCCCAATCCTTCTGGTAATTTTAGACTATCAGGAGGAACTATTTTTGCACCTCAAGCAACTGGAGGGCCTGTTCTCTTGATAAAAGAAAGAAGAAATATTTACAATAGCCTTGAAGCTACGGCCATTGTTACCTCTTTGGATTTAGATAGATACAAGAATAACAGGAATTCTATGGGCTTAAATATGCATCCAAATGAAGTTTATTCTGGTGATGCAAGAAGATTACAGCAGAATATTATTGTATATGCATGCGGCCACGAGATATTAATAGATTGAGATGTGCACATGAAAAAAAGATGTATATTCAATAATGATTTTATTAACTCTAAAAAATCTCAAATGCATGTAGTCATGGCCATAATGTTAATTGCTATATTGCTAGCAACTGTTGTATTCTTTTGGAGAACCTCTGAAGATTTTTCTCAAAGTTATTCTAAAAGAATAGATGAAAAAAGTTTCCAAAATATAGCTACGTATATCGAAAATACAGTAGCCCACAATGAAATTGCATGGATTGAAAGAACGCTTGTTCAAACAAACATGACTATACCCCTCTCAGATGATGGCGAAAAATATATTGGAGAAAACGAATTATTTAAAATAATATTGATTGATTCGAATAAGATCAAAGTTTATGCTAAAGACAGAAGTGGGATGTTCAAAGAAGAAAATGGAAAAGAAGTATTATTGAGTACTAGATTCTATATCGACATTGATGTTAATGGTGATTATAATATTTACTCCAATCCGGCAATTCCTGCATTAAAAGACAAAAATATCATAGGTGATTTCTTTTTATATAAGATTGAACCGATGGTATCTGGAAGAGCCCAGGAATATGTAGTTCATTTAACTCCCACATTCAAATCTGCAGTAATCGGAGATGCAGGTCAACCACCTGAATCTTTAGCAAAGTCTTGTTTTCTTTTAGAATACCCTAAAAGTTATTGGAGCGAATACTATAATAGCGAGGAGAATACCTATTCAGTTTATCCTTCAAACTATTTCATAGTCAACACGAAAAAAAATGGAATTGATAATAGATACATTAATTATTACACTAATATTTTCATTCCTTCTAATTCTGATATGATTGAGTCATTGTCTGAAAGTCCTACTAAAGATATCTTAAATAACTATATAAAAAGTGGTGGTTCATTAATAATGCTTTCACAAAGTACAACCACAAAAAAGAAATATGATTTTCTTCCGGTCAACATTACTTTTGATGAAGGTAAATATGATACGATTGGAATCTCAAAACAACATAATATTACCCTTAATATAGATCCATACGAAATTGCGGGAAGTTATTATTCTGCAAATGCAACAATACTTGATCCTTTTGTTGACGGTCCAGCAAATGAAATTTTATTAAGAGAGGTGCCATATGCGCCATATCTCAATAACAATCCTTCCCTCATTCTTTCAACTTGGGGGGCAGGTAAAGTAGTTACAACAACTATCCCAATGGATATTCACTCTGTTGTTGATAATACCTTTAGTGTGTGCCCATGGTGGGATCCTGGGCAGATTGGAAATGCTCCAGATTGGCATTTTAGAAAACGTTTAGAAGTAGACCCTGTAAATATAATTAGAGTCAATGAGCCAATTGAAATAATTATAGACCCAACAGCAGATCTTAATAGACTTGCAAAAGAGGGTTTTATAAATCTTGAAAATACTACTCTTGACTTTGATTCAATTAGAGTAATCGAGCTAATAGGTGGAGATTGCGCTCAAAAGATTGAAATACCAAGTCAAACCTACCCTTATAGGCCTAACATGCAGGCCGCAGGATATAGAAATTCTCCTCTAGAATTTCATGAGCATACAATTTTCTTTGAATTAGAAACTCCAATTGATATATTGATTGAAATGGAAGTTCCAACAGGTTCACAATACAAAGATGAAAGTCCATCAATTAATACAGATATTCGTATTTTTATTAATGATGTTCTTGTCTCTGAAGTGATAGAAGGGGGGAACTCACCACTAACAGGTTATTGGGATCCTTACGATGGGGGACAAAGCGATGGCCCAAGAAGATTTAGTTGTACATTACCTGCTAAATATTTTAATAAAGGTGATAATAAAATTAGACTTTCAATGGAAACTCCTGATGATAAAATTCTGACATGGTATCAGAATGTTTTATTCAGATTGTATGAAAAAACATCTTCAGGCAATAATCTTTTCTATAGAGAATATCCTCCAGTTTATGTTTACTTTTCGATGGGTGCAACTCCTTTAAACAATCAATCAAAAACTACTCCTGAGACAAAAAGGACATACGATATTTATTTTGATATAGAAGAGAATGGAAAGAAGTCTTTACCAAATTACAGAACTGTAGATAACTCTCTTACCCAACGCTGGTCTGTGCAAGTGGATAGCCCAGTTATTTTTTCCAATAGCGTACAAGGTAGTCTAAACTCCGGATATTTCCCTATTTTGATGAATAATTCTTCACCTTCTACGGCGGATGTAGATAATAACAGCGTGATTGATGTAGTTATAGGCATGAGAAATGGAAATATAAGAGCAATAAAAGGAATAGATAGTTCAACAATATGGGAAGAAAAAGTTGTTAATCTCATAGCAGAATATAGATCCGGAAACACTGTGTACCTTCATGCGCCAGTTGGGATATCGTCTCCCGCAATATGCGACCTAAATAAAGATGGGATTTTAGAAATAGTAACTGGAGGGGGGAATCTATTGGCAACTTTCCCAAGAACAGGTTCTTCTAGGACTATTACTGTTAGAACTGATTCATGCACAATTTCAGTAATTAATGCCGTTACTGGAGATATTATATGGACTTTTCCAATAGATGGAGTAATGCTATCTGCTCCTGCAATAGCTGATATTGATAATGACGGCTATGACGACATAATTGTAGTTGATACTGTTTTTAGTTTACCTTATCGAATAAATCAAAATAATTTTGGAGGAAACAGTATTTCTATAAGAAATAATATTTATGCATATAGCGGACAAACTCGCCAAAGACTATTTAGGATATCTGGAACACAAATGAACATAGCCCCTGAATTATTTGCATACAGACTTTCTAGTTCTCCTTATACTCCTTATATAATGATTCC
>DUKX01000166.1 GCA_013329085.1 Methanofastidiosum sp.
GCTTCAGATACTCTTTGTCTGTAGAGAGTTTCTTTGCGATGCTATCCCAGACCTTCTCAATATCTTCGACCTCATCCATGTTCAACATCCCGGAGTATGGTATGAATCCCTTCAAAAATGACTTATCTGGAGTTATGCCTGTCCTCCTGTAAAGATGGTCGCAAACGGTCGGGAAGACCGTCTCGTAACCAATTGGATTAGCAAGGGAAAACCAGGAAAATCTTTCCTGTCCTGCCCCCATATCAAGTACCTTCAGGTCAAGCTCCTTTCCACCAGAAGGTGTAGTTTCATATTCAATGTAAACTTGATTCCCTAGCTCTAAACCTCTAGAGAAAAATTCCATGCACGGCCCAAAATTTCCTCCGCCTGCCCATGCATCTTCGTGGAATATTAGCTCCTCGGAAGGTATGCCAAGACCAGTTTTTAACCAGTCGTAAATGTCAGAGAGAAACCTGTCTTGAGAGAACTCTTTTGGCGGGAAAAAGGCATGCTNNAAGCCTGTGTAGTGTCTCAATGTGACACCGACATTGTCAATATCATTGAATCTTACACAAAACTGTGGCACAAGCAATGGATTTGCAGGTGGCTCTTGGACCCCTTTCACGACATGAGGCTGGAAATCATAAATTGAAGCCTGGACAAAGTCTGTGTCGTCCCGCCATCTCGCAACAACTGGGTACCTCTTGATTATAGAGTATCCTTTTTTCTCAAAAAGGGAAGACACCTCCTTCCAAACCTGTATGAAGTCGAGTTTTTTCTTTGCAGGTGAATTTTCAATGAATGAATATCCGCCCTCACATTCAGGATCCCCGCAAATATCTCTATCCTTTACAGACCAGAAATAAGTGCCGCATTTTCTACACTCTTTTCTAGTAAAACCAAGTGATTTTAATGTATCAACTGCATAATACTTTTGATAATTTTGACTTGCTTTTTTCTTGAAATCTTTTTTTAGCGCTCTATCGTCCATAATCTCACCAGGACATCACTCTTTTATAGACATCTAATAATTCTGTTATATAATTTACTGTTAGTGATTGTGATGAAGAGTAGAATCGAGCGGCTTTTTGAATATATCGCTAAAGAAAAGAAAAATGTCGATTGCGTGCTCATTTCAAGGTCAACTTTTCCCGACATTAACTTCTTTTATTTCAGTAACGCTTCGGGGGGTCTTTTTGACGGATCTTTTCTAATTTTATACCCTGATGGCACCTCAAAACTTTTTACTTCTATAATGGAGCAGGAAGCGGCAGAAAAATCAAAAGGTAACTTTGAGATCTATGTTTTCAGCTCAAGGGATGAGAGAATAAAACTGCTTGAGCAGCATATAAAAGGAGAGAATCTTGGCCTTTCTTTTTCTTCGATAACGTACTTTGAAGTTGAAAAGCTAAAGGAGACCTACAAAGGGAACCTGGTCGATATAACAAAGGAAATCAATTTTACAAGGGCAATCAAAGATAAAACTGAAATTGAAAATATCAAAAAAGCTTCCGGGATAACATCCAAAACATTCAGTGAAGTTCCAGATATGCTGAGGGATGGGCTTACCGAAAAAGAGCTCTCGTTTAAGATAGAGTTTCAACTGAAGAAAAATGGAGCTGATGCACTTTCATATGAAACAATTGCAGCTTTTGGCGCTAATTCCTCTTTGCCGCATTATGAAAGCTCAGATTCACCTTTGAAGAAAGGAGATTTTGTGCTATTGGACTTTGCAGGGAGATACAATAGGTATTGCTCGGATATGACAAGGACTTTCTTTTATAGAAAGGCAAGTCAAGAGCAGAAAAAGATCTATGAAACTGTGCTTGAAGCGCAGATGCTAGGTATTGATGCCTTAAAGCCAGGGACAATTGCAAAGGATGTCCACAACTGTGTGGCGAAATATATCGATGACACAGAATTTAAAGGGAGATTCATCCACTCTCTAGGCCATGGTATAGGTCTTGAGACTCATGACACCCTCGGATTNNTAAGTGATTATACTATTGAAGAGAATATGGTCCTCACAATTGAGCCTGGAATATACATCCCCGACTTTGGGGGGGTAAGGATAGAGGATACTGTAGTTGTCAAAAAGGGAAAGCCCGAAATACTTACAACTTTCACAAAAGACCTTATAGTTATATAGGGCCAAGAAATTCTGCGTTCTTTCGTGGGAATCCAAGTTCGAATATTTTATTCTGGATCTTTTTTGTATCATAATCTACAAATCTTACTTCTAAAGAATAATCATCCTCATCAAAAATGACATATTTTGCCTTGGGGATTTCATCCCTTGGTTGTCCAACGCTTCCAACATTGATTATATACTTCTTTTCTGGGTCCAGTTTTAATTTCCCTTCGCCCATTGATTCATACTTCAATTTATTACTATCAATGTAATATTTGGCAAGAAGATGGGTGTGACCAATAAAACAGATGTTGGAATCAAATTGACTAAAGAGATATTTTATTTCTTCGACACTTTTTCTTGTGATATAACCACGTACATTGTCCGGCGGTGATGCGTGAACAAAGTGGAGGGTTCTACAATTGATTGACTTTGGTAATTTTTTAAGATGTTTTTTTTGAGTATCCCCTAAAATATCCAACGTTAACATGATACTCTCATGTGCAATTCCACCAAGATCATTCAATAACTCCATATCAAATGTTGCAAGGTCGTGATTCCCAAGAGTTGAGGGAATCTTTTGGTCGATGAATGTGTTGACTACCTCATTTGGATAAGGGCCATAACCAACTAAGTCCCCTGTGCATATTATCTTATCAACTGATTGTTTTTCTATATCGATTAGGACTTCGGATAAGGCTTCGCTATTACCATGAATATCGGACATTACGCCAATCTTCAAAAGAGTCCTCCAAGATAAACCATGTTAGATTTAAATCCAATAGTTATTAGACTTACAATAATCCCGGCGATAGCTGCACCTAAAGCAATAGCAACAAATGACCATTTTCTATTAAGGCCTAAAAGGAAAGCTAAAAATGTACCAGTGTATACTCCAGTTCCAGGAAGGGGTACTGCTACAAAGAGCATGAGCCCCAGCATCTCCCCATCGGAATACTTCTCATATTTTTTATGGACCCTCACCTCCCATATTAGGTACAGACGATCAATAATATTAATTCGCCTTGCAATGGGAAATATGTGGTCAAAGACAATGAAAAGAACAGGTATAACTAATATTCCGCCAAGTAAACTTACCAAAAAAACTTTTGTGATATCAAGACCCATTACTACTCCAAGGGGTATGCTGCCCCTAAGCTCAAGCCACGGTACAATTGATACTAAAAAAACATACAAATATG
>DUKX01000152.1 GCA_013329085.1 Methanofastidiosum sp.
TGCCAATAACAATAAAACTATCTTTCCTCATTTTATTCCTCCTTTTAATTTTTAATAATCAAAATATTGTTTTATCTTATTAAAGGAAAATTATAAGGATATAACTTTTTCGGTATTTATCTAGAAAAAATTAGAGAGTTGTCGATAATAAAAATAATAAAATAAAAGAATTACATGAACTTTCCAAGCTTGAATAAAAGTCTAGGATTCTTTGCAACTATCGCCTTTAGTATGCTTATTGTAGAAATTGTTTCAAGCTTAAGGTCTTTTAGGGTGTCTGCGATTGAATCTAGGTCCTTCTCACTAAAAGTCATGAAAGCTTCTTGCGCTTTTAAGCACTTGTCAAGCTCTTCGTAGATATCTGGCATCCACATGTCGTTGTATTTCTTCAAGAAATTAGCAGTGTAATCTTCTTTAGCAATAGCTTCGGCTGCAAGCTCTCCTGCATGCTTTCCTGTTATGATTGCTGTGTGGATTCCTCCACCTGTAAGTGGATTTACAAATCTTCCCGCGTCCCCTACAAGTAAAAGATTGTCCATGTAAGGCTCTTTTAACGGTCCATTTACAGGTATTGCACCGGCATTCACTTCAACTATCTTGGCCTTTTTGAACCTTGGTCTTTCGATAAACTTGTCCAAATAATATTGGGCAGTTTGCTTTGCCTTTACTGGAAGGACGCCAAGCCCTACATTTGCCTGATCCTCTCCTTTGGGGAATATCCAAGTGTATCCACCAGGCGCATAACAGTCGCCAAAGTAAAGCTCAATACAGGGCTCAATCTCCATTGGCATCATAAGATACTGTATACCGGACTCTAGGTATCTCAAAGGAACAGTTGTATTCATTCCTAGTGACTTAGCAACTATTGAAGGGGGGCCATCTGCACCTATAACCATTTTAGCATCAATTTGAATATCTTCGTTCATATGTTTTGCTTGTACTGTCACACCTTTAGAGTTTCTTTTTGCTGAAACAAATCGTGTCTTCATCAAAAAGTCTGCACCGCTTCTTGCGGCTTCTTTTGCAATAGCTTTATCAAATACTTCTCTATCAAGAACCATTCCACTCTTCCAGTATTTTACCTTCTCGCCATCAAGCCTTACAACTGTGCCGTTTGGTGCAATAAGTTTCACGAATTCAATCTTAGTAGAAATGTACCTGCTGTCCTGTTTCATATCAAGCTTTTCAAAAAGCCCTTGAGAAACTCCTTCGGCACACTGGACAGGTCCGCCAATCTCCTTCTTCTTTTCTATAACAAGGACATCGGCACCCTTTGCCGCATATCTTGCAGCATTGCTTCCTGCAGGCCCTCCGCCCACAACAAGAACATCACATTTGTAGTTCTTCACTCAATCGCCCCCACAGGACAGGCTTTAACACAGATCTTACACTCTGTACAGTTTTCATTAAAGATAATCTCATTCTCTGTCATATCAATGCCGTTATTTGGACACACAGAAGCACAACATGTGCAGAGAAGACATCGCTCCTTCATAACCTTCAATTATTTCACCTTGATAGATTTTTGACGTTTACGTTTTAAAATTTTTGGTTCTATAGTTATTTCAAGCTATTATTATGTTTATCTATCTACTTCCTATATATCTTATCATGATGATCATAATCTAATAATCTTATTATTTTGTTTTTTTTTTTTTCATCGATTTCATATACTAAAACGAAAGATTTTGCTAAATGAACTCTTCTAGCGCCTTTCATTTCGCCCTTTAAAGGTTTAAACATATAAGGATTTATCAAAATTTGAATTATTTTTTTATTAATAATTCTAATTGGTGTTTGTCTTTAACAAGTAATTTAACAAATTTATTTTTCAAATGTTCCGGTATTTCTAAAGAAAATCCCATTTAAAGACCGAAATGTTCAGCAAAATTGTTAACTTTGAAGAATTTACCTTTACGTATGGTATCTAATTTCTCTTTATATTCTACAGTTATTTCTTTATCGTCGTCTAGAATCGATAAAATAAAAGTTTCTATTTCTTCATCTGGCGTAGTCCCAATTTTTTCGCAAAATAGCTCAAATTTATGATATAATTTATTGCTAATATTAAGACTTATTGAGCCCATGTAAATATGTTTATTTTGATTGTTAATAAAATTTTTGGTTAAAACGTCACCCTTTTGACAAGATAATATGTAATATCATTGTCTGTATCGACAAAAGCAAAGACCATATCTTTCTTAACAGAATGTGCTATCCTAACATGCGCTGCAAGTATATTGGCGTCTATCTTTTCCCCTTCCATAAAAACATCTATTATATAATCGGCATGCTCCTCTTCTATAGAGCCCCTATAAACACGGAAGGCACACCCATATTTGAAGGCAGTTTTTACGTGATACCCTTTCTCTTTTAGATCCTTAAAAACAATGTATTTGGCAAGTATGTTCTGCTCAGCACTCCCAATCTTTAGGAGTTCTTCAAAAGTTACCTCTTTTTCATCAGAAATAACCTTAATCATGCCCCTTTCAGATAGATAAATGCCCTCGACAAAAGTCAGGTATAGCTTGTTATCGATAAGTTCGCCAAATCCTCTTTTTCTGTGAATCTTGCTAACGGCGTCGGAGTCTTTAATTATCATCCTATTTTCAACGAGAGTGGCAGAAATCATGAAATAATTATGATTTTAGATGTTAAAAGCTTTTAGAAACACTTAAATATACTTGGACCAATTTCACCATATATTCTAAGGTGGCCATATTATGTTTAAAGTTATACAGATTAGGGATACTGCAAGGGTTCCACCCAATAAATTTGGTGGGGAACTTAGCCAATCCATAGCTGAAATCCTTCAGGGTCAGTATGAAGGGACCTGGGATAAAGATCTTGGATTTATTCTTGCTATCCACAACATCATTGAAATAGGGGATGGAAAGATAGTGCCTGGCGATGGCAGCGCCTATTATGACACAGTATTTGAGGCTTTAATTTACCTTCCAAAACTCTATGAAGTTGTTGAAGGAGAAGTTGAGGAAATAACTGAGTTTGGCGCATTTGTAAGGCTTGGGCCCATAGATGGTCTAGTCCACGTATCCCAGCTTACAAACGACTTCATAAATTACGATAAGAAAAATAATACTCTTTCCGGTAAGGAGAGCGGAAGAGCCCTAAAAGCAGGCGACAAGATAAGAGGCAGGATTGTAACTCTTTCCCTTAAGAGGGGTTCTGCAAAGATTGGGCTTACCATGAGACAGCCTTACCTAGGAAAGTATGAATGGATAGCAGAGGAAAAGAAAGAGGGATAAAATGAAGGTAGCATGCCAGAAATGTCAGAGAATTCTATATGAAAACATGTGCCCAGTGTGCAAGGATGACAAAACTACTGACAACTGGAGCGGCATTGTCGTAATAATTGATCCTGAAAGATCAAAGATAGCCAAGGCCATTGGAGTCAATGTTCCTGGTGCCTATGCCCTTAAGGTTAGGGGATGAAGTAAAGAGATGGCTCTTGTTCTCACAGAAGATCTCAGATTGAAACTAAAATCTCCTATGGGACTTCTTATAGAAGGCGATGTTGAATCCATTATGGATAGACTTTTGCCTGTAATAAGGAATAAGAGGATAATATCCGTCGGGGATGTTGTTTCTCAAAATCTTATCGACCATGGGATTTACCCGGAACTTGTAATTGTCGATGGAAGGAACTTGAGAGCCGAAATAGACGATTGTATTGAGTGTGATAACACAGTTACAGTTGAAAATCCTCAATCAGAGATTACTGGTGAGCTTTGGGTGGCTATTGAGCGATTATTTATGGACAAAACCAAAAGGTTTAAAAAAATATTGGTAGAGGGAGAAGAAGATTTGGCAGTTATGCCTGCTGTTCTCCACGGAGATGGGGATACAGTTGTACTTTATGGTCAGCCCGATAGGGGAATTGTGATTATTGAAGTAACAGAACAGAAAAAAAGGGAGATATCAGATTATTTAAATGAGATGGAGGGAGATCTATGGAATTAACGATCGTAAACGAGAGAGAGAACCCACTATTCAACAGAAAAGAATTAGAAGTTAAAGTAATTCATGATGGTGGAACTCCTAAGGTATCAGAAGTTAGGGATAAGTTGTCTGCTTTAAAGAGCTTTAAAATGGATTCCTTTGTAGTAAGATCCATTGAAACTGGATATGGGAAGGAAGAATCTATTGCTAAGATATACGTGTACAGCGACCCAAAAACCCTAATGAGAGTCGAACAGAAATATATATTGAAAAGAAATGGCTTGATTGTGGAAAAGGAGGAAAATTAATGCCGTCCATGTACAGCATAGAGGGAGACAAGGTAATTAAAAAGAATCCTTACTGCCCAAGATGTGGCCCTGGCACATTTATGGCCGACCACAAGGACAGATTTGTATGTGGCAAATGTGCATACACCCAATCCAAAAAATTAGAAAAAAAATAGATAATAACTATTGTTTAACAATAGTTAAACTTTTTTAACTGCTGTTGTAAGCGAAAACTATAAAAAGGGTTAGTTACATATTAATAGTTAGCGTTAGTATTAATGATTAATATGGGCTCCATAAGGAGATGATGTTATGAGAAGACTCAATAAACTGTTTGGTAGGGATGATAGTCAAGACTACGGTGAGTACGATGAAAACTACTACCCTGATGAGTATTATCAAGATGAGGAGACTACGGAAGATGAATCATGGGCTGAAGACGAAAAGTCAGAGTCTCCAAGGGCTATTAGAGAAGTAGAGTCAATTCCATACGAGGAAGAGGTTCTAAAAAGAAACGATTTCATGGACTATGGGGTCGTTTATGTAAAATCCTTGAAGCTCAGAGGGCTTGGGGACATAAGAGATATTTCTAAACAGCTCTCAGAGGGACACATCCTGATAGTTGATATCGGTCTTTTGGCAGAGAGGGAACCGCTTGAACTTAAGAGAGCCGTTGACCAGATCAAAGGTATTCTAAGAGGTATTGGCGGGGATATTGCTGGTATTAGTGAGCGAAAGATTTTAATAGCCCCTGCGTCTGTCAAGATTGTAAGATCACATGAGCAATGAGAACGTAGAATGCGATTATTGCCCTTCGTGCAATAAAAAATCGCTTAGAGTAACCAATACTATTATTTCTATCCCTTATTTCGGGGAAGTTCTAGATTTTACTATTCTTTGTAGTAACTGCGGTTATAGAAGGGCAGATATTATGCCCATAGAGGTTAAAGAGCCGTCAAGATATTCTTTAAACGTTGAATCTGCGTGTGATGCAAGCATAAGAATTGTCAAATCTAGCACCTGCACCATTAGAATCCCTGAACTTGGCGTTACAGTTGAACCTGGACCGTTATCTGAAGGCTATATCAGCAATGTAGAAGGCCTACTTTCCAGGATATCAAAAGTTATCAGCATGGGGATGAAGATGGGGGAAGATGAAGAGAAAAAGAACGGTAAGGAATTAATTGACAGGATAAATAAGTTGGTAGAAGGCCAGGAAACTGTCTGCATAATTCTAGAAGACCCGTTGGGTTATAGTGCGATTGCCTCTGATAAGGCTAGAAGGGAATCATTGACAAAAGAAGAATTAAAAGATCTGAAATATGGAGATTCAGATTTTGAAATAATACCAGATGCTTGTTAAGAAGGTTTCTGCCAGTTCCA
>DUKX01000096.1 GCA_013329085.1 Methanofastidiosum sp.
GATAATTTCTTTTCAAAGAAATCAAGTTTATCTCTAAATAACACATTTTTGCCTACAAATATGACAGAAGGCGGCTCCGCAGGAGTTTCTCCTAGAGTACTTAGATCACATACTGTTGTCTCTTGAAGTAAAGTTGTTCCATTTTTAATTATGGCCACTGGCGTTTTTGGATTGAACCCAGCTTTAATTAGATTTTGAGCTATTGCAGCTCTGTTTTTTATACCCATTACAATTACTAGTGTGTCTGGAAGTTTGTTCCAGTTTATGCTAAATGATTTATCTTCAGCTTCATGGCCCGTTAAAAATGCAAAAGCTGAATTTGATTCTCTATAAGAAAGGGGTATGCCCGAATACATGGGACATGATACAGTTGATGAAATACCTGGAATTACTTCAAAAGGTATACCTCGCTCGTAGAGATACATCGCTTCCTCTGCGCCTCTACCAAATATATATGGGTCTCCGCCTTTTAGCCTAACAACAATATTGTGTTTTTCCCCATAATCGCGTAGTTCTTTATTTATATCTTCTTGAAAGTGGCTGGACCCTTCTGATTTTTTTCCAACATATATTTTTATGCACTCCTTCTTGGAGTATGAAAGTAAATCCTTACTTACAAGTTTATCATATAGGATAACATCGGCCTTTTTTATCATTTCNNATATACAACCAAAATATCACTCTCTAATATTTACTCTCTTAGCAAGCTCTTTAGCTATCCTTATATAATCTTCCTTCTTTCCTTTTATTTCGCCCCTGACAGATTTAGTTCCTTCCAAATCACCTACAAAGGCTTTGAGTTCTATTTCATTTTCATTTATGAAAGAAAGGGCCCCCACAGGAAGGTTACATCCTCCTCCAACATCAATCATGAACTGTCTTTCACACATCGTTTCTATTCTTGTCTTCTCGTCATCAATAGTTTTCAATACTTCTTTTATTTTTGAGTCATCTTTTCTGCATACAATGGCCAAAGCACCTTGTCCCGGAGCTGGAATAATTATTTCTGGACTTATTCGAGAAAATTTGTAACCTTCAATTTCTTTTATATCTCCATACAACCTTGAAAATCCTGCTTCTGCAACAATAATTGCATCATAGAGGCCTTCCTTTAGTTTTCTTATTCTTGTGTCTAAATTTCCCCGTATGTCTTTAAGGTCTAGGTCTGGACGGATTCTTGATATTTCGGACTTTCTCCTTAAAGAAGATGTACCAACTGAAGCTTCTTCTGGCAGATCTTCTATCGATTCTTCAAGACTTATTATGGCGTCATAAGGAGGCCTTCTTTTTGTGATGGCACAAATTTCAAGTTCTGGTAGGGTATCTGTTGGATAGTCCTTTAGGGAATGAATGGCAAAATCAATTTGATTGTTAATAAGGGCATCATCTATTTCTTTGATGAATAGGCCTTTACCTCCAATCTTGTGCAATGGAAGGTCAAGAATCTGGTCTCCTTTAGTTTTTATTATTTTTTTTTCAACTTCAATTCCAGTATTTTTACATAAATCATTAATTGCTTCATCAGTTTGAGTCAAAGCTAGCTTTGAGCCTCTAGTGCCGCAAATAAGTTTCATTTTATCCTCATCTTTTAATTGTCTTTAGCGCAGAACTCATGCTTTCTAAAGTTTTATCTATTACTTCTTCATCGTGGTCTATTGACAAGAAGTTACATTCAAATTGTGAAGGTGGTAGGAATACCCCTTTTTTTAAGAGTTCTTTGTGGAATTTCTTAAACATTTCTGTATCCGATTTTTTTGCATCTTCATAATTCTTAACTTTTTCAACGCCGAAGTACAAACAGAACATTCCGGGTGCACTATACAGAGCAGTTTTCATTTTTGAAGTCATGTCATAAATCCCGTCTGTGATTTTATCTGTCATATTCTTTAGTTTTGGGTAAGTCTCTTTCCTTTCTAAGATGTCTAAAGTCTTTAATCCTGCAGCTATTGAAACTGGATTTCCATTGAATGTACCTGCATTATATACGTGGCCCTCGGGGGATACTTCATTCATTATCTTCTTCTTTCCGCCAAACGCAGCAAGTGGAAAGCCTCCGCCAATAATCTTCCCCATAGTTATAATGTCTCCATTGACTTTGAAGTATTCCTGAGCTCCACCTAGGCCAACTCTAAATCCTGTTATAACTTCGTCCATAATTAATAAAGTTCCATTCTGTTTTGCAGTCCTTTTTACTTCCTTTAGATATCCTTTTTCAGGTAGAATGCAGCCTGCATTTGCAATTATCGGCTCTATTATGATTCCTGCTACATTACCTTTCTCAACTATAGATGATAAAGCCTCGATGTTGTTAAATTGCACGGAAATAGTATTCTTTATAGAATCTTTAGGTATGCCTATTGAACCTGGACTAGCAGTAGTCATTACTCCTGATCCAGCCTTTACCAAAACTACATCATGGGCACCGTGAAATCCCCCGTCGAATTTTACTATCTTATCCCGTTGGGTTATACCTCTAGCAAGTCGTATAGCACTCATTGTCGCTTCAGTGCCAGTGCTAACACACCTCACCTTTTCTACATTGGGCACAATTTGGGATAATCTCTTTGCAAAGGTAATCTCATCTTCAGTTGGTGTTCCATAATCTGTTCCTTTTTCAAGTTGATGTTTTACAGCATCAATTATTTCAGGATTTTTATGCCCCAACATCATCGGGCCGTAACCTAAACAATAATCTATGTAACTGTTACCTTCAACATCCAATAACATTGGACCCTTGGCTCTTTCGGTAAAAAAAGGGTACGGTTTCATGGCCCGAACAGGACTATTAACCCCACCACAAAGATATTTTTTAGATTCATCAAAGAGATCTTTATTGCTTCTCATGACAAATCTTTAAGATAGAAACTTATAACTATTTCGAATCCTCATCTATCTTTTTAAGAAGAAGGATAGCATCTTCTTTCTTTATATCCACTCTATCATTCCTAACAAAAACTAAAAAATTAAGAAGGCTTTTCCCTAGTGTGTTTTCTGAGTTTTTTATTATTTTATCCCATCGTCTTTCTGGGAAATACAAACTTTTTGCTGATTTGAAGAGTATTTCTGATTCTTCTGGACTTATTATATTCTGATTAGTGGCTTTTTTTATTGTCTCTCTAATATTTACAAGAGGTTCTGATATTGGGATAAATTCTTCACTATCAAAGGATAATGCGACTTCATCATCCGAATTTAGGATTCCGCCCCTATACCACTGATAAATTTTTCCAACTCCTATCATTCCGTACCTATCAAGTTCTGATGCTCTTAAAGCACCCATACTCGATGCACCATATATTTTTACGCCAGCCTTTAGAACTTCCATTATTTCTCGAGGAGACACTGCACTCTCCCTAAAGAAAACTCCATCAATAATTCCAATTATATCAA
>DUKX01000055.1 GCA_013329085.1 Methanofastidiosum sp.
GATAGTTAGCACTAAAAGGTGAAAAAATATGGGATGGAGAAGACAATTTGAAACTAGAGAAAAGCGTATTAATGAACTAAGGATCCTTCTAAAGCAAAAGCTAAACAGCGGGAGAGACTACTTCATTCAGGAACTTGTTAACGATACGGACATACCCAGAAGTACCGTTGAAAGGTACCTTTATGAATATCTTAATGAGGAAGTAGAAATTTACTACGAAGGGCCTTTAAAAAAGATACGCTATAAAGGACATGGAAATTAATTTAAGAAAAGATTATTATATCTTTTCTTTTTTTTATTATTCTTATCAAACTACTTTTGATATTTCCCTACAAGTTCTGCTTCGTCTAGTATGTGGCCCTCCATTTTTTTAATCAATTCAGATTTAGATAATCCAGAATCAATGTCTAACTCTTTATCCAGAGCATATAATTTGAATATGTATCTGTGAGTTCCCCATGGAGGACTTGGACCCCCATAACCTATCTTTCTCCAGCTATTGATACCCTGCTTTATTCCAACTTCAATATTCCCTTCCGGAAGAATCCCTTCTTTAAGATTATTTTGGGTGGCAGGAATATTATACACAATCCAATGAACCCATCTCAACATTGGGGCGTCAGGATCATCTACAATTAAAGCAAGACTTTTTGTATTAGGCGGGACATAATCCCATTCGAGAGGTGGTGAAATATTATCGGCCTTAAATGAATATTTTTGAGGAATCATTCCACCTTCTGTAAATGCTTTGCTTGATAATTTCATATTTTCTCCTACGAATAGTCGCTATTGTATCTATTTAATCTTTACTACTAATCCATGACAAACTTTAATAAGATTGAATCCTCCTTTATATGGGGATAGTATGGTATTTGTCAAAATATGTAAAATTTCTGATGTTAAAGATGGCACTATGAAGAAGTTTGAAGTCGAAGGAAAAGAGATTCTAGTTTCTAATATTGGCGGGAAATATTATGCCATTAATAACAAATGCACTCATAGAAATGGAGACCTTTCTCAAGGAAGACTGGAAGGAAATATTGTAACTTGTCCAAAGCATGGCTCTAAGTTTGACATTACAACGGGAAAGGTAGTTTCCGAGCCTAAAATACCGCTGTTAAAACTTAAGNNGAAATGCATGTTTAATCGTTAATTTCTCAAATCTATTAGAAAGATTTATAAAATTTCTTGCGAATCTCTTATTAGATACTAATAAGAGATATCTATGGGTAGATTATATGAAGTCATTTATATTGATAGGAGTACTAATATTGGGAATAATATCAATTCCGATAATCTCTGCATCAACCTATTCTTCTAGCATACCCGACACAACGCTTGTTCAGGATTGGAGATATAGCAATATTTACGGAGCTGGGAACTGGAGAGATCAAATAGCGGCCAGTGGATTTACAGGATTTGACACTTCTAAAATTGACGTGAACTGGTCTGACAACGATGTAAAGATTCAGGTATACACCAATGCAGAGCCAGCAGGAATTAACGTTAGCGGTATAGGTTTGGTCCAACTTGCCGATATGGCAATTGATCTTGACATGGATGGAAACTATGAAACTGCCATTATTATGCGACCTGTATCAAGAGGCAACATACTTTCCAATCCAATCTGGGGGACCTCGCAAGATATCTTTGGAGGTACTGGATACATATATGGTGGTAGATTTGACCAGAGTGCACCAAAAGTTACAATAGTTGAAGCTTCAGGAGGAGCCCTTGTCGGCCTAGCAACAGTAAACTGGGTCACAATTGGAACAAATCCTAAGTATAGGATTGATATACTTTTGCCTTCTGGTATTAATTCAGATAGCCAATGGAATGATTTTGACTTTTACTGGGGAACTGCACAATGCTCAAATGACGCAGTAGCTGGTACAGCTATAGTTTCTTCACCACCTCAACCACCGCCCCCTCCGCCGCCACCTACACCAGAGCAAAAGGTTCCAAAAGCAATTGTTTACGACCGAGTAGACATAGAAACATTTAATTTGACTAATGCACCAGTTATTATTCAAGATGGGAGGACTATCGCATCGCCAGATCTAACCCAAAGACTTGTAGTAATCAAAGACGGTAAAGTAATATCCTTTTTTGAACCAATAAGGGGAAAGCAATATGCCGAACTTCAGGTAGAGAACAGAGGATTCTTCACTAAAAAAGATGTCAAAATACAATTTAGAGGACTCCCTAATGGTGTAACTGTGAATGTGTCTCCAGATGGTCAGAAACTAGAGGCCCATAATATTGCAACTTATGGTCTGTCCTTTGAAGTAAATGAATCCATACCGGCAGGTACATATCCGATATCAATTGTTGCTTACGGAGATGGAGGAATATTCGACGTTATTAACTTAGAACTTACAATGATTTAAATTAAATTTTTTTTTATTAAGAATATTTTTTAATTAATGGATTTCAAATAAAGTCATTTTTATTTAATGGATAAATAATAGGCACAAAATTTATATTTAATAGAATCAATAGTTGTAATTAATTGTAGGTGTGAAAAATGGCTGAGTTCTGGATGGAGAAAAAGGTTGCAATATTTGCCTTTAATGGCGATCCAATGTGTTTTATACATGCTTTGATAAATGCCCTCGAATTTCACGCAAAAGGGTATGATACAAAGTTAATAATTGAAGGTTCAGCTACTGGACTTATTGGAAAACTAAATGAGGCAGGTAATCCGCTACACTACTATTACGTAAGGGCAAAAGACGAAGGGCTAATAGACTGCGTATGTAAAGCATGTGCAAGAAAGAACGGAACTATTGAAGAGGCGAAAAACCTAAATCTATGCGACGAATTATTTGGCCATCCGAGCATGGCAAGGTACATGGAAGAGGACTATGAGATAATTGCAATATAAAGAAATTATTAATTAGTAATTAGGAGATTTAAATATGATCTGCATTATGATGTGGGTTGCCCAAGAGGGATTTA
>DUKX01000128.1:0-2675 GCA_013329085.1 Methanofastidiosum sp.
CAATTAAGTCCGAGATGGATGAATTCCTTAAGGGTGATGTTGATCTGATGAAAATTCAATCTCGTATCGACTATCTAAAAATCATGATCGAAACATTGGAATCAATTATGACCGAAATCAGAAACCGAGCATGGACGATTAAGAACTCCATAGCTTGGAAACAATTCTTAGCGGGTGGCTAATGTCTTCAATTTCAATCGAAAAAATCAATGATGTTTACATCCGAGTGATGTCTGAGCCTTCAATCGAGCAAGAGCTCGCGGATCGGTTTACGTTCATGGTCGAAGGGTATAAGTTCACTCCGGCGTATAAGTCTGGAGTCTGGGACGGTAAAATTAGATTATATAGCATAGCCAAGAAAACAATCTATGCAGGACTTCTTCATCATATTCTCAAGTATGCCGAAGANNNATTGGCTAAACATTCATTCTCGTGGTAAGCCAATTGAGCTACGCGACTATCAGATTAGCGGCATTCATAAAGCAATCAATCAGAAGAGATTACTTCTTCTTAGTCCGACTTCATGTCTAGATCCACACGAAGAGATTGAAGTGGATCTAGACAACGACATGATTAATTATTTAGATACAATTCGAAAATTTTATCGATAGTTTCTATGATATAATCTGAAGTTAAATCCTTAAACGTTTCGGATCTACCAAAATTTTTAAATTTATGATCTGAACTTGCTATAACATTTTCTGAATGTGATAACTTAAATATTAATTCAACCTTCTCAACTAAATATGCTTTTTGTTTAAAAATAACCAAAACAGTATGATTTTGTAGACTTCTATCAGAATATCGCTTGTCTATTCTATCTTTTATGGTTATACCAATTTTGTGTGTCCCATCACATAATCGTATAACATAAAATAGTGCGTCATTATCATTTTTGTATCTATCATTTCCATTACAACCTTTTAAAACATTTATTCTATCTTTTTCTTCTTGTGATTTAGAATTTAGTGTATTTAGCCATTTTGTTTGTCGTTCTAACCATATAATTCTACCATCAGTTTCGCCATACCTTTTTATACATTTTTCTAGTGTGAAGGTCGATTGTCTTTCTCGCAGTAAATCTTTACTTTCTTCAATTGAATATCCGCGGGTAAGATAATATTCCAGCGTATTATTTCTATTTTTCTTAGAAGACTCAAATGATTCTTTTCGTTTTTGTTCCGCTAATTCTTTTCCATATTTTTTAATAAAATAATTTATGCTTTTTGAATCTCTTTTAGATGCATCGCACTCTATCCACAGTCTCGTTTTGTTGTACACCATTTCAGCGTAAGCTCGTTTTGCGTCTTCATAGTTTTTCGCAAAAATTTCATATAAAGATATATCTATTATAGATTGATGTTTATTATTTTGCCTAAGTGTTTTTATTCTATCAACCAATTTTAGATATAATTGTATAGAATCTCCAAATGTAAAATTTGTTAGATCATAATGAAAATGGTTTTCATTAAACTGTATGAGTCGTTGAATGGTTTCAATGTAACTAAATTTATGCTGTTTTTCTAATTGTATTTTAGCCTCATGATCATATCCATTGAAAAATATTTCGGAAAAATGATTGATTGTAATAGATCTGATTTTAGATATATACTTTTCTGTTCTTTTATTCATTTTCAGCCCCTTGATAAATACATATGGGACAGCGGCAATAGCCCCTGCCGTTGGGAAATACCGCAAATATTTCCCTAACCAACTATTTATCATTCACAGAGCTTTACTATGAAAATTACTGTAGATCAATTAAACGCATTAGTGAAAGCTGGGTTTTCTCCAAAAATTAGATCCGTCAATGGCCAGACTGACATCACCGATACATATGAAAAATATGGTCCGGGGATTAAATTTACATTCGAAAATGGAGAAACATTAAAAGTCGCAGATAATCATCGTATGCTAATTAATAACGAATGGATTGAAGCGTGCGAATTAAACTTAGGCGATTTTATTGAGCCGCATGGCTGTATTAGTGATATCACTCACATTGAACACCAACGATGGATCGATTTTTCTGTAAGAGATTCATCAGAGACTTATTATCATAAAGGCATCATTCATCATAATTCCGGCAAATCTGCAATCATTTATAGTCTAATTCGGCATCATCTTGAATATAATCGTCGTTGTCTGATTATCGTCCCAAGCATCTCATTGGTATCTCAGATGTATGGCGACTTTGTTGATTATTCATCAGATAATGGGTGGAAAACAGAAAACCATTGTCAACAACTTCAGGGTGGTATGACCAAGGATGTTTCAAAGCCAATCCTAATTTCAACTTGGCAATCGATTTTCAAGCAACCAAAATCTTGGTTTGACCAATTTGATGTCGTCATCTGTGATGAAGTCCATACTGCTGTTGCTAAATCATTGTCTGGGATCATGGAGAAGCTCACCGCGACACCCTATCGCATTGGTCTTACAGGTACATTATCGGCAAGTAAAACTAATAAACTGGTGCTTGAAGGTCATTTTGGTCCAGTGAATCAAGTCATCTCGACTAATGAGCTAATGACCAAGAATCAGATTGCCCAACTTAAAATCAAGTGTCTGCTTCTTAAGTATGATCAGGATACTCGGAAAGCTGTGAGTAAATATTCATATCAAGATGAGATTGATTATCTTGTAACCAATCCAGCCAGAAATAAGTTTATCCG
>DUKX01000128.1:2727-2899 GCA_013329085.1 Methanofastidiosum sp.
TGTCAGCGGAACGACGAGAAGAAATCCGTGCTCTAGTCGCAAAAGAAAAGGATGCCATCATCATCGCGTCATATGCCACCTATCAACAGGGTATCAATGTTCCATCAATTGAGAATATCGTGTTTGCCAGTCCAACTAAGTCTAAGATCAGGTCACTCCAAAGTATTGGACG
>DUKX01000012.1 GCA_013329085.1 Methanofastidiosum sp.
CAGTTGTTTTAGTTCTGATGGGTATCCCGCCAGCAATTTTGATTGCAGTCTCAACTTCTCTCTGTTTGTTTGGTGCTAGTGCATACATGCACCCTCCACCACCTGCACCAGTTATCTTTGCGCCAAGAGCCCCAGAAATCCTTGATGCAAATACGAGCTCTGATAACTCTTTTGTTGAAACACCTATGGCTTCAAGAAGGCCATTATTGATGTTCATCAAAGCTCCAAGTTCTTTTAAATCACCGTTATCGCCCAATATTATCTTTCCCTTTTCTGCTATCTCACCCATGGCATCCATAATGTCATTAACGATCCCGGGATACTCCTCTTTCAACGCCTTTACTTTTTCAAGAAGAATCTTTGTGCTTCCCTTTTCTCCAGTATATCCAACTATCAGTGGAACATTTGGTGCGGAGAATCTTTCAATCTTTCCTTTCTTAAAATAAAGTCCGCCACCAAGAGCTGAAACTGCAGGGTCAATCCCACTTGAACTTCCCTGGACTTCAAACTCAACTTCTTTTCCCATTCTAGCTATTTCCTCGTTTTTAAGTTTCATTTCAAGAAGCTCTGAAAGAAGTTTTAATGTTGGGACAACAACGGCAGCAGATGAGCCAAGTCCAGCACCAACAGGGATGTCAGATTTTATAGATATCTCAAAGCCTTTCCTTGAACCGTATTCAGTGAATACCCGCTCTATAGCCGACTTAACATAAGATACCACAAAGCCAGCCTTGCCATAATCAGTTCCTAAAAAAACTTCCTCTTCAGAAAATGATATGCTGAGGCCCGGTATTTTAAGGTCATTCGCATGGATCTTGATTATTTTCTCATTCAATAGCTTTCCATCAGTATATGTGCGTAAATCTATTGCCGAAGCTATTGCACCTTTTCCGTAAACGACTGAATGCTCCCCAAAGAGGATTATCTTACCTGGCGCAGATACTAGCATCTGATCCCCACCGAGCCATAACCTACGACAGTGCCATAATCCCCTGACGTTTCATATGAATTTGAATAATCTAAAATTCTTGCTTTTTTTGCACCTAACTCTTTCATAGACGAAAGCATAGCAGAAAGTGGGCCATAGCCACATGTGGTATACTCCTTACTTTCTATGAATTGATATAATCCGTCTATATCAAAATTCTCTGCCATTTTAAGAATCTCCATGTCATTGTTCTTTATCCACAAAAGGGTCTCTTCTTTGCCGCCCTTAATTGGGCTATACCCAAATCGACTGCCATAGTGGACCAGATCACTTGAAGCGATTACCCCCAAAGGTTCTTTGCTTGATTTAGCAATCGCCTTTCCTATATCAAGGGCCGTCTCTTTATCCTGAATTCCCATGCATATCGGGACAAAAGTTATGTCTTTTTTTATGTACTGTAAAAATGGCAGTTGGACCTCTATCGAATGCTCATATTTATGGGCGGCAGAATCGACTCCAATGAATCCTGAATTTTCAACTATTTTTGAGGCGAGTTCTTCATTTATTTTTATTTCGCCAAAAGGTGTTTCCCACGAGCCTTTGTCCATCAGTGCCACAGGAAGACCTAAACCAGTATGATTTGGTCCAAGGATAACGAAAGTTTCTGCGGGAGAATTTGATAGATAATAATATGAGTGCGCCTGAGTTTTACCAGAAAAAACATACCCCGCATGAGGGCACAAGACTCCAGCGTATTTTCCTTCATCGATAAAATCAATATTCCTTTTTGCTTCTTCCATAAATTTTCCAATCATTTTTTGAAGCGCTGATTTATCTTCTGGATAAAAACTCCCGGCAACATATGGGGGCCGATACATATCTATCCTTTTGACCTTGAAATTTATATGCCTTTCTTATTAATTTATTTTTAGAATATTCAAGATTATCCTTTTTAAATTTCTATAAATTATAAAAAAATAAACATTATCTTTAATCTTCATTAATTTTAAACTTTATTTTTGAGAGAAACATTTATAAGTAGCCAGCAAAGATTAAATTATAATCTAAGGCATCGGGACCCGTAGCCCAGCGGATAAGGCGACGGCCTTCTAAGCCGTAGATCGAGGGTTCGAATCCCTCCGGGTCCGCTTATGTTTATTCTAGCGGGGTAGGGCAGCTAGGAGTGCCCGGCGGGCTCATAACCCGCAGGCCAGTGGTTCAAATCCACTCCCCGCTACCAAATTTTTTTTTAAGAAAAATTATCTATTCATCAATCCATAAATAATAGCAATGTAACCTATGATGTTGATTATAAGATCAACTTCACTTCTTCCATAAAACAAAATTCTCAGCACACTCATAATAAATGGAATTGAAAAGAGTGCGAAACCAATTGCAAAGTATTTGTAAATATCTTTCTTTGCGCTTAAATATTTTAAGTAAGCCATTATAGATATTATTGCAGTAAAAATCAGATTAATTAATATTGTCGATGCCACAATAATTGATATGTCTAATATTATATAAATATTTGTAGACAATCTCTTTATTTTTAGTAATTTCAACTTGGTATATTTATTTAAAAATACATATTCATCACAATTTGAAAACTATTTCGGTTATTGGCTAAATTATTACCCAATTATCCACTAATATCTCATTTCAGCTAATAACTCACCAAAACGTTTTTAAATATCGGAATACATATTAATACGTCGATAATAAGTTCGGCAAAAAAATGGAGGTAAAAAGATGGCAAAGTCTATTGTAAAAGAAATGAACGGGAGGTTTGAACTTACCGAAACATTGCCTGATTCTCAGCTTTACAACCAGGACTTGGCACCTGTACCTTTCGCAAAAAGAACGTGGGGATACTACGAGTTCATTGCTATATGGGTAGGAATGTCAGTCTGTGTTCCAACATGGATGTTGGGTGCAAGCATGGTTGACGCTGGGTTCAACTGGGCAATTGTAGTCGGTACTATCGCTCTAGGTCAAATTATTGTATTGATTCCAATGGTTCTAAACTCCTTCGCCGGAGCAAAGTACGGTATACCGTTCCCTGTTTTCTTGAGAAGCGCATTTGGTATTTACGGAGCTAATATCCCAGCTTTGCTAAGGGCTATTGTTGCCATAGGATGGTTTGGAATCCAGACAATGATTATGGCCTTCGCAATTGATGGTATCTTAGTTGAACTAAGTCCAGCTGGATTCGGTGGAATGGCAGGTAGTGTAGGATTCTTTAATCTACCAATGCACACAGTCATATCCTTCTTTATATCATGGATAATGACAGTTGTAATTTGTTACTACTCTTCACCCAAACATTCTGCGCCCGGTGTAAAGTGGCTAAACGACCTTTCAGCACCATTACTACTCCTTATCGGAATAGGTTTACTCTGGTGGGGATACTCAAATGCAGGCGGATGGGGGCCAATTTTAAGTCAGCCAACAACAGCATCTTGGGCAATCTGGCCAGCATTTTTAACAGCAATGGTAGCATACTGGGCAACTTTGGCTATTAACATATCGGACTTGACAAGGTTCGCTAAGAATCAAAAAGTTCAGTATATAGGCCAAACTGTGGGTATGCCAACAACAATGACATTATACTCTTTCATAGGGGTAGCAGTTACATCAGCATCAGTTGTTATTTTCGGAAACGCAATCTGGGACCCAGTAGCTTTGATGATTAAGACTGGAAGTGTATTCTTCATCTACGTTGGATTAATATTCGTCATTCTAGCAACACTTACAACAAACATCGCTGCAAACATGATTGCACCAATTAACGATGTAATGCACGTTTATCCAAAGAAACTAAACTGGGAAGTTACAACTATTATCATAAGCTTGATAGGTATACTAATGCAGCCTTGGAGATTCCTTGCAGATCCGAACGCATACATATGGATATGGTTATTAGGATACGGAGCCTTCCTTGGGCCTGTTGCAGGTGTCGTTATCGCGGACTTCTGGCTTATTAGAAAGCAAACAATTAAGCTAGATGACATATACAAGAAAGACGGGTACTACGATTTCAAGAAGACTGCAAATCCAATAATGACAGTACTCTTATTAATCTGTGCAGCTTTGATTATGTACTTCTCAACAAAGGGATTAATCCTTGGAACAGGATGGCCCTCATGGATTACAACAGCAGTTTTAATACTTGGAGTCTTAGGTTCGATATACCTTGGGTACTCGAAGATCCACGGAGTAAACATGGTCGGTGCAGTTTCTCTATTCCTTGGAATAGTAGTTTCAATGGGATTACCTTTGTTAGTTCCATCAGCAGGAATGTGGACATGGTTCATAGGATTATTTGTATCATTGATACTCTACTACGTCCTCTACCCAGCATGGTATGCAAAGGACTTTAGTCCTGTGCCAAAATAAAATAATTTAATTTTTAATTTTTTCTTTAATTTTTAAGAAAACCTTTTTAATTTAATTGAATTAACTCTCTATGTGATTTTATGATTGAATACCTGTTAGTATTATTTGTTTTTCTGATTTTTAGCATATGGCATTTGGCTACGTCGAAAGATTCATTTAAGAAAGCATTTACTTCAAAATTTAAATTAAGTCTTTCCTCATACACTTTGATAAGAATACCTGTTTCCCTCCTTTTTTTGGGTCTTACATTGTATCTTGTATTTTTATTTAGGAAAACAACGCCCGAGCTGTTTACCCCTATAAAAGGTCTTATCGGGATAGTGCCACCTCTTATTGCCATGTGGTTAGCCTCTTACGTTACCCTCCAAATATCTAAAGCTGACAGACTGCCTCAATATTTTGGAATACTGGATACCCCAAAGGTATTCTTTTATGATGGTGCATACTCGATTTGCAGACATCCCTTGTATTTTTCATGGCTATTGGCTGTGTGGGGATTCATAATTACAAGTCCTTACCTTCTTTACCTTGAATTTGCAATCTTAATTACACTTTTTGTGATCTACATGTCGAAAGAAGAAGAAAAAGCCATGATTGCTTTGTTTGGGGGGCGATACGTCGATTACACGAAGAGGGTACCCTTCTTACTTCCTTATGGATTCCTTAATAAAGCTACCAATGTGAAAAATTATCCAAATGAAACAATGACAAAAAAATAGAAGGTATTACTGCATGATTGAAGTTATAGTCTGGATTCTTTTGACATTGGCAATCGGATCAATTTCTGCAGTTATTGCCAAAAGATATGGTGTTGAATATATTATTGGGATGTTTGCATGCTTTACAGTTGTTGCTAACATCATTGCATCCAAAATAGTAGTTTTTGGGCCATTTACAGTTCCTGCGGCAGTCTTAGTTTATTCTACTACATTTTTGCTGACTGATTTTCTTTCAGAATTATACTCTGAGAAGGAAGCAATCAAAGCGGTCTTTATCGGATTTTTATCAAACGTAGTACTTGTTATTTCAGTATGGGTTGCAGTTCAATGGCAGGCGGCCCCATTTTGGCAGG
>DUKX01000214.1 GCA_013329085.1 Methanofastidiosum sp.
ATGCTAGCGTTGCATATTACAATAGCCCTTTTATTGAAGCTGTTATAGTTTTCTTTATGTTTTTATCAGGTGCAAATTTTATGCTGCATTACGCTGCATTGAAGGGAAAATTAAATTATTTCAAAGATAAAGAGTTTATTTTTTATGTTATAGTTTTATTAGGATCTATTCTTGTGATGACTGCGGATTTAAGATACAGTGTTTTTAATAGTTTAAGTGATGCTTTTAGATATTCTTCTTTTCAAGCAGTTAGCATAATGACAACTACAGGATTTACAACGAGTAATTTTGATGCATATCCTTCTCTTTCAAGAGTTATATTGCTCGTTCTTATGTTCATTGGCGGTTGCGCCGCCTCAACTGGGGGAGGAATCAAAAACATCAGGATACTTATAATATTAAAATATTTTTACAGAGAGATCTATCAATTCATACACCCAAATGCTATTTTATCAATAAAAATTGGCGAGGATACTATTCCTGATGATGTTCTAAAAGGAGTCATGGGATTTTTCATAGGGTACATGGCAATTTTTATTGTTTCGACTCTAATAGTTACTGCATATGGAATTGATATAATAACTGCTATCTCAAGCGTTGCTGCGACTCAAGGTAACGTTGGGCCCGGCCTAGGGCTCGTGGGTCCAATGTATACATATGCATTTCTACCAGACATAATCAAAATAGTTTTAACTTTTTGTATGTGGGTTGGAAGACTTGAAATATTCACAGTAATGGTTCTTTTTGTGCCTGATTTCTGGAAAGAATAAAAAATTAAATTAGTTCTTTCTCAACAAGATTTATGGCTTCGTCTATTTTTTTCTTTAATGCGGGAGGCAATCCTTTGATTTCTATATCCAAAAACCCTCTGACTATTGCTGCAGTCGCTTCATCTCTGGTAAATCCTCTTGACATTAGGTAGAAAATTTCTTCTTCTGCAATCTTTCCAATGGCTGCTTCGTGACTTAAGTCGACATTTGGATGCTTTGCCTCTAATTCAGGAATTGCAATTATGCTACCTTTCTCCGATAACATCATTCCCATACATTCTAGATGCCCTCTTGCGTCAGGAGACTCTCCAACTATATCTCCCCTAGAGTAAATAGTACCGCCCTTGCTAATAGCCCTAGAAAGTATTTCGGCGCTTGAACCTTTCCCTTTGATAATAACACGACTTCCTGTATCAACTATGGAGTTTTCCATTGCCACTATCACGCTACTCATTATTGCTGTGGAATTATCGCCGTTTAGATGTACTGTGGGGTACATTTGGACTATCTTTACTGGATTCATGATGATATAGTTACTTATGTAAGTTCCACCCTCTTCGACAATTGCAGCACTTCTTGGTCTAACTTCAATATTATTTTCCCAATTATGGATCATAGTAAATGAAAGTTTAGCGTTCTTTTTGATATAGAATTCAGATATTCCAAGATGCATGCCTGTTGTAAGTCCAGGGTGTGAGGCACAACCAGAGATTATATTTAGTTCAGAATTTTCTTCAGCAATTATAATATTGTGCACTTTCTGTTTCTTAGGTGATTTTAAATAGAGACAAGCCTCTACTGGAAAGTTTACCTTTGTTCCTGGAAGAGCTCTGATAAAATATCCATTTACATCTTCAACATCTACTTCTTTTGTATATTCGTCCTTGTCTCTAGAAACTACTTTCCAAAAGTAATCATGAAGCCAATCATATTTCTCAAGAGCTTGCTTGATGCCAATCATTTCTATACCAGATGCGAAACTTGAAGAAGTTTCAACTTTCTGATCTACCTGAAGGAATATTGCCGACCGCTTTTCTTTATCCATTTCAATTCCGACTTTTTCCAGCTTGTCCTTTACATCCTTCTCGAGTTTTGGAATCCTTTCAGGCATTTCTCAACACACCCCTCGTAACCTTTTTTACTTATCTCGTCAAGCATGTCATACGGGTTACCCATGCATGCAATCATGCCCTTGTAAAGTATTAGTCCGTAGTCTGCATCCACATAATCAAGTATATGGCCCTGATGCGTAATAATAAGGCCTGATTTTTTCCTTTCATCCTTATTTTTTTTTCTATGGAGTAAATCTCCCATTGCGCTTCCAATTATGGCGATATTATCCAAATCAACTCCACTGTCAGGCTCATCGAATAATACTAAATCTGGATTTAAAATCAAAAGCTGAAGCACTTCAGAACGTTTTACTTCTCCCCCAGAAAATCCAACGTTTACGCTTCTGTTGAGGAATTTTTCCATATTAAGCATCTGCGCATACTCATAAATCTTATTCTGGTCTGTACCACTCTGCTTTGCACAATTAAGCAACATATCAATTAGCTTTAAGCCACTGACTTTTGGGGGGTTCTGAAAACTAATTCCCATCCCCATCTTAACTCTCTGATCAGTTGACAGGTCGTTTATATCCTGACCCTTAAACATAATCCTGCCATATGTTACTTTGAATGCAGGATTTCCAATTAAAGTCATTAAAAGGGATGTCTTTCCATTACCGTTTGGACCAAAAAGAACATAAGTCTGACCTTCTTTTATGTACAAATTCACATGATCAAGTATAGGGTTGCCCTCGACTTCGGCCCCAAGATTTACAACTCTCAACATAATAATCCCTGATAGGTAAATATGGGAAGGCTATTTATTTGTTGCTATTAGGAATTATAAGGATAAGCATTATATCACCTAAAATCAAATTTAAATCAATGAAAAGGATAATAATGCATGTTGACCTTGACTCATTTTATGCATCTCTAGAAGAAAACAGGAATGACAAAATAAGAGGTAAACCTGTAGTTATATGCGTTTATTCTGGCAGGACTAAGGATAGCGGTGCTGTGAGCACATCATATTACAAGGCTAGAGAGTTGGGTATCAAGGCAG
>DUKX01000209.1 GCA_013329085.1 Methanofastidiosum sp.
AGGTTAATTATGTCCCACAGCCATTTTTTTCCATATCTTTATATATGCGGAAAAGGCATAGTATTATTAACTATAACACAAATTAAGGTGGTTAAATATGAAAAAAATTAAGAGAATTTTGATTAACTTCGGTTCTAGTTCCACTATCGGTTAAATTTATATATTCAATAGTGAATATTTTGCAATGAGTACCTTATCAAATAGAAGTAGAGCCAAGAAATCATTTTTTATCCTACTAATTTTAACAATATTTAGTTTTACTTCACTCACTTTTTGCTTAGCAGATGACCCAGCTTGGTGGAACAATGACTGGACTTATAGAGATAAGATAACTATAGCAAATGCCGGTTCTACCACTCTTACCAACTTCCCCGCTTACATAAATGTCCCTTATAGGGAAGGCATGCAATCTGACTACAAAGATCTTAGATTTACAAATGCCGATGGCACTCTAATTTTGGATTATGAGATAGAAGCTTATGATTCGACAAAGGCCGACATTTGGGTTAGGATTCCTGAATTTCCAGTTCCCAGTGTTTCTATCTGGATGTATTATGGGAATAAAAATGCCACTTCAGGGCAGAATCCTGAGGGTGTATGGGACAGTGATTATCTTATGGTCCAACATCTTGAAGAAACTTCAGGTACTTGCACCGATTCAACATCCAATCACAATGACGGGGCACCTCACTCGGTACAACAGAATATACTTGGAAAGATAGACGGTGCAGATGAATTTAAGTTAGATGGTAGCTATATTGGTTTTGGGAATAATCCAACTTTCAATACACCTTCTTTTGTAACATTTGAATCATGGATTACTACAAATAATAATAACCTAACAACAAAAATAGTCCAGAAAGGTGATTGGGATGGGCATGGATTAGGGCAGGACAAATGGAAAGGCTGGCAATCCCATATTACCCTACAAGACAAAGGTGCTAAATTAGATTGGGGAAAAGGAATGCCACAGGCAAATAGATGGTATTATCTTGTAATGACCTATGATGGGTCAAAGATGATTTTTTATGTTGACGGTGAGAAAGTAGCAGAAACAGATATCTCTGGAAATTTGAAGATCACTAATAGAAATGTATTTATAGGTGCCGACGGCACTTCACAAAAATTCTTCAAAGGGATCATAGATGAAGTTAGAATATCTAAGGTTGCAAGAAGTGCCGACTGGATAAAACAGACATATTTTTTAATAAAGGACAATCCTGGAAACATTGGGTTTGTTTCAGAAAAAATTCCCGAAGCAGTAATAAAAAATATAACAACACCCAAATTGAAAGTAGTAACAATCAGAGTGGGGGAGTTGATTCTAGCTGACAGTGACAGGAATACAGGTGAGGAACTAGCAATTTCAGGAGAGCACATTACTAAGGCGGTATACAAGGGAAATGAAGTAAGCGCCGTTAGATTCTCAAAAGGTACACACGAAGTAACTCTAAAAGTTTCTAACTTTGGAATGTTAACCCAACGAGATGTGAACATGAGGGTCGAAGGTCTGCCGGAAGGTGCATCAGCAGTATTCACACCTGAAAATCAAATAATAAGGACAAAAGAAACAGTATCCTTCAATGCAAGATGCATAATCGGCTCTGATGTTCCCGATGGTGTTTATAAATATCAATTGATACTTTACAACCAATTAGGTGTTTTAGGCCAGAGAGAAATATATCTATTTGTAGAATAGATACCCACAATAACTAACATCCACCCACATAAAGAAAACTATATTCTTAATAACAGAAACTCTTATATTTGATTTTCAAAATTACCTTCTGTGATAAAATGAGAAGGAAAACAGTTTCTATACTACTTTTATTGGCGCTATCTCTAAGTTTTGTGCCCGGGGTAATAGCCCAGGGAAACGTTGCAGTCGTTGCAAACAGCATTGACATTGGAATGAATCCTGACCTTATTTCTTTACTTAGAAAGAATAACCTTATGGTCGATTATTTTGGGGTCAAAGACTCAGGTTACGCTGCATATGACTACATAATAATACTTGGTGGCCCTGATTCAGAAGAGCATACGGGTGATCTATCCAAAAGGATACTTTCTGAAAATGACCAGAACACACTTAGAAATGGCGACTATAAGCTGTTCTACGAGACAAGTGATTTCTTTAAGATGAAGCAAAAGGGGTTCGTCCTTGCAGGCTCAGATAGGGACTTTACAAAGGTAGCAGTTGACCAATATGCATCCCAAGTCATCTCTAAAATAACAAACCAACCTATCGCAGCGGCAACTTACAAAACTTTGACCGCATCTCAGCTAAAGCAGTTGATCGATAGTAAAGAAGATATTTATCTAATTGATGTCAGAACAGAAGAGCAGTTTGCTGAAAGCCACATAGAGGGTGCTGTTAACATCCCTTACAATAAGCTTGGTGTACAGATAACGCAGATACCAAAGGACAAAAAAGTTGTTTTATACTGTAATACCGGTCAGAAATCCGTCAGTGGCGCACAGTTCTTAGTCGATAGAAACATTAGCAATGTTTATGCAGTAACAGATGGCTACTCAGTTTACTATAATCTTGCCAAATAATAATAAATTTATTTTTAAAATTTTTAATTAAAAAAGTATTAAAAAATATTAGTTTCTTTCTTGGACATCTATTTTTACGGTAGTTGGGAGTTTCATAGCTGCTTTTCTCATGGCAATTCTTGCTTCTTCAATTCCATCTTTTTCTACCCAGATAGACATTATTCTCTGTCCTCTGTCAATTCTTGCAGCTGAACCTATAGGTTTTCCAAAGGAAAGCCTCATTCCGTTACCGTATCTGTCGGCCTTTTTCCCGGAAGCCATTGCGTTTTCTCTAATAATCTGGAAAGGTATAGTTCTTATCTTGTAGTGAAAACCTGTTTTTCCAAGTACTTTCATAAGATATCTGTTAGCAGCAATTCTTGATGCTTCCATAGCATTTGTCCTTATCTGGCAAGCATTCTTACTTTCCATGTAGACTTCGTAAGGAAACTTCTTTCCAAGCTCCCCCATATCAAAGTGGACTACCTTAATCCCAGGAACTGCCCTTACATATTCTCTTCTCGTATAATTCGGCCTATTTACCATTCTGTCAATTCTTGATGGTCTAAGTCCTGCCATAATAATCACCTTAATGACTGTAGAGCACCTTTCCTAACGCACTTTATAAGGCTTTCTAAGTGGTGATACTGTTAAGTTAAGTAATATACAAATGTCCTCTAGGATTAATTTTTTAAATCAAATCTTAACTTTCAATGTCTAATATAGTTAGACTATCCACCGAAAAAGGTTTATACTAGTTTAACATAATAATTATAGTCAAACTGATACCCATGGAATTCAAAGATAAAGTAATTAAGGAAATAGAAAGAGATGTTATAAAAAAATATCTTATTATTTTATTAGGCCTACTTAATAATGAACCTATATCAGGTAAAACTCGTTTGATGAAAGAACTTTTTTTCATTTCAAAAAATATACCTTTACTAGAAGAAGAAACCGAATTTGAAAAAGATAATTATGGTCCAAATAGTGATAACATTAGCATTAGTTTGGAAGATTTGGAAGTGCTTGGTCTCATAGTAAACCCAAATAATAATTATCAATTAACTAAAATAGGAAAAGAAATATTTCATTTAGTTATTCCTACCATAACTAACGAAGAACTTAAAATTATTGAAAATATGAAAGACTTATTCTATAATCTTACTAATGATGAAGTCCTTGGATTAGTTTATTCAACTTATCCCGAAATGACTGAAGTTTCACTCGTTAAAGAAAGAATTAATCAAAAAAAGATAGACATTGCAATTAGTCTCCTAAAAAAAGGCAAAGTAAGTATGAGCAAGGCTTCAGAAATATCTGGCTTAACTTTTTCATCATTTTATAAAATTCTCAAAGAGAAGGGCGTCAAAGTGGAGATTGAAATATAATGAAAATATTAGACTCTTCAGTATTTATCTTGTTTTTAAATGAAATTGAGGGTCTAGATTATTTTAAAATGTTACGCGATTCTGGTGAATCTCTTTTTATACCTTCATCAGTTTATACCGAATTAAAAGATAGTGAAATAGTCTCTACTATTGATATGCTCATAACGGAAAAAATAATATTTGAGATAGATTCTATAGATGAGGGCTATAAAGAATTTTTAAGGCATAGACACCCATCTCTAGGAAATGGTGAGTTAAATGTCCTTACTGTTACCCACCAATTGACAAAAGACAATAATTCAATCCAATGTGGAATAGATGATAAACTTGCTCGAAAAATTGCCAAAGAATTAGGTTTTAACTTGACCGGTGCTATAGGTCTTTTAAAAATATTAAAAGATCAAAAACTTTTAAGTAGTAATGAATTAAAAAATGTTGTAGAAACTATTACGAAATCATCTTTTCGTATAGATACATCTATCTTAAGGAAGGAGTTATTAGATGAGTAAGTTAAAAATTTCCCATGTTGAAATTGCTGATGATTTGTTATTAAAAAAATCATGTGTTAAGATAGGAGACAAGAAAATTGAAACACCTATTAAAGCCATAGACCTAACTAAAAGAAGGCCCGATTTACCTATCACTGACCAAGTGAAAGGATTAAATGAAATATGTAAAGTATTCAATGAAAAAAATTTAAATGAGTACCTAACAGGAGCTCGTAATGAAACTATCTTAAACAATGAAATGGAAAGAACAAAAAATAAAGCGGGAGAAAACGAAATAAATGTAAATTTTGTTTTTTATGAAGGACTAAGATACCCAAATGAAAAAGGAATTAATTTTCTAATGGATGTTGCCTATGAATATTCTGATATAACCCCTCTTCCAATATTGCCAAAATTATCCAAAAAAATTAAAGAGAATCAGAATTTCCAAAGCGAATTCGAGGATTATAAAATATTCATGCAAAAATGTATAGACTCTGTTAATCGTTTAAACAATCAAGACATAATGGGAATTATTCCCGAGTCAATTACTTCTTCTTTCATTCCGGAGCTGATAGATTTTTATCATAATAATAACATTACTTCTTTTGTATATGATTTTGGTGGTAAAGTATCTACAGGGATGAGAACAAAAATTAGAGAATTAATGATATCATTAAATGAATTGGATATATTAGAAAATTCATTCCTATATTCAATTAATGCCAATAATGGAAAAATGCTACACGATGTCCCTGTTGTTAGGGCAAAAGATGTTCTCACTTATGGATTCGGTTTCAGTGCTTTAGGAGATCAACATATAAGAAAATTTTTGCCAGAAGATTTAAGAAAAATCTTATTGGAAAAAGAAAAAAAACGCATAGCCAATTCCGAAAATCCACAAGTTACATTGTTTAATACAAATGACTATGGTTATTATAAAACTTCAGATATTTCAGTCTTAGATGATATTTACTCTCATGGGGACACTAAAATACCCATTAAATATCTAAAAAAGAAAAGCGTTACGTTTAAACCTGCCCAAAGTTTGTTTAATAGTGAAAGGATAGGAATTGAAGCAATAAAATATAGACAAATCATTAAAGACCAATCTTCAAATACTTATGATTATTTTAAACCAAAAAAATATATTGAAGAAAACGATTTAAAAAAACTATTGAAATTTAGAAAAGATATAAGAATTTAATCCATTCTTTTAAGCTTCTTTCTTCCTCTAATCGTTGTTTTAGCATTTCTTCCCATTCATCACTATCGATTAAGACTTTATCTTCTAGTAAATCGACCAATGCACTCATCATGTCATCTAGAATGTCAATCTTTCGTTCTATATCAGTTCTTTTATCAGTTATTCTGTCTCACCTTTGAGCTTTTGAAATATCCCTGCTCTGATAGGTAGACAAAGATTATATTTCTTACTATCTCCGAATAGGTGCTCCCGTAAAGATTTACATAACTGCAGTATATACACCAAAAGAACCATCTAGATGGGAAAAGTTTATTGGAAACGTAGAAAGCGGGCAGATTAACAAAGAATTAACAGCAACACTAAAAATTTTTAATTAAATTATTTTTAAAAAAATTTTTCTTTTTTTTAAAAAACTTTCTCATATCACTTAACTTAACAGTATCCTAAGTGGTAACCTTTTTAAAACAGACTGCAAAGAGGCTTCATGAGATTCTTACCCGACGGCAAGGTTGACGGTTCAATTCTTTCAAAGAGGGTGTTTCCTTACCTTGGAAGCGTGCAGAGTGAAATTGTTGTCGGGCCAAATGTCGGGATCGATGCAGCAGTAATTGATATTTCTAAACTCCCGGGAAAAATGGTGGTGTCCCAGGATCCAATTACGGGCGCTGGAAAAAATGCAGGTTTTCATGTTGTCAATGTCTGTGCAAATGATGTAGCCTCGATGGGCGCAAAGCCTATGTTTTTCCTTTCCACAATAATAATGCCAAAGGGCACGACAGAAGAAGAGCTCGAAAAAATATCAAAGGACATAGAGCGGGCAGCAAAGGAAATTGGTATTTCAATTGTCGGGGGTCACACAGAGATATCATCTAAGGTAACAGACCTTATCCTATCTGGGACAATGATCGGCTTTGCCGATAGATACGTTTCAACAAGCGGTGCAAGAGAAGGTGATGACATACTGCTCACAAAGGGCGCTGGCATTGAAGGGACAGCAATACTCGCAGAGTCAAAACATGATCACCTTTCAAAATCTCTTGATCAGGTGATTTTAGAAAGTGCAATGGGATTGATAAATCAAATTTCAGTTGTGAAGGAAGCTTTAATTGCATCATCGCTTGGCGCGGTCGCATTGCATGATCCAACAGAGGGTGGCGTTTTAGGGGGCTTGCATGAAATAGCCGACGCATCAAACAAGGGATTTGAGTTCTACTCTGAAAGAGTAAATCTATACCCTGAAACAAAATCGATATGTGATGCCCTTAAAATAAACCCATTTGCGTTGATATCATCCGGGGCGCTTATGATTATCTCTCCAAAAGAGAGAACAGAACAGATAATAGCCGCTCTTGAGAAGGAAAATATCAAATCAACTGTTATAGGGAAGATTACAAAGGAAGCGAGAAGCCACGAAAGAATCTACCAGGACGAGCTATGGCGCATCCTTGATACTAACCTTTAAATACTATTTTTTACTACCTTCATAGGTGTAGCAGATGGGTATAGAAGACCTAGAAAAAGATAGTAGAGTTATTTCTTTTAAGCAGAATTTGGCTATACAAGAACTTGTTGATGAACTTCGAGATAAGGATACCGACCCGATAAAATTCAGGAAAGGATTGAACAAGCTTGGGAGATACATGGGCTATGAGTTATCCAAGACATTTGACTATACGGTGATTGATATCGATACTCCTGTTTGCCCAACAAAGGGTGTTAGGATATCTGATAAGGATAATCTAGTCATGATAAATATCCTAAGGGCTGCAATTCCTTTCATAGAGGGATTTTACAAGGTATTCCCCAAGGCAAGGGCCGGGATTATAAGCGCATGGAGGGGTCCAGCACCAGAATCCAGGATATCTGTCGAATACGTAAAAGTGCCAAAGACTACTAAAGAGGACATAATAATGATTGGGGACCCAATGC
>DUKX01000040.1:0-3097 GCA_013329085.1 Methanofastidiosum sp.
TGATTAGTACAGGAGCTAAACTAAGTGTTAAACCCAAATAAACAAGAGAACCCTTTGTAGTTCTGGTAAGTATAAATATTATTCCAAGGGCAAAAAGATTGCCAAGGGGGTCCATGCTGTTAGCTAATGCAGGTTTCTGATCGGCGTAAAGGACCATTCCAATAAGTTTTAATACGAATTTTATAGAAAAAATAACAACGACAATATTAACTAGAACCGCTAATTCATTTTTAAGCCCGCCATCCGTGTTAAATATAACTGTCCAGTCTATAAATTTGCTAAAAAGAAAATATACAGCTAGAATGATTACAGCAAAAGATGAAATGATGCCGTATGTAGTGCTTATAAATATCCTTGCTTTTTCATAATCTTTTACTGCCAGTGCTTCAGCCAGTCTATTCCTCAGTCCGGCTCCTAATCCAATCTCAAAAAAGCTAAACCATGCGAGTAGTGAAGATATTGTCAGCCATATCCCGTACCTTGTTTTATCTAAGTAGTCAAGGCATAAAGGCACCATCATAAATCCTGTTATTATGCTGACAGCTTTAATGAAGAAAGAAGTTATAACATTTTTCTTTATGCCTACTGATCTTTGATGGCCCGTAAAATATGACTTAAAATAATTAATCATTTCACTCTCTTTCGCTTTCCGGAATAAAAGTGTATTCGCTAACATCAAGCTTATTGCTGTCAACGGCTGATATAACAGCCATGAAAAAAACTGCCATCGTAGCGGCGTAATTTGTGATAAAAGCCGCTGCTGTCATCTGATATAAAGCATAAGAAAAAACATAATAGAAAGATAACAGATATAGATAATTGTTTTTTTTCAAACCTTTTGAAAGAGAGTATTTTAAAAATAATAACAGAAATAATATTAGAGATAATGAAACAAATGTGCCTTTCAAAAATAATTCGCTGAGATATAGATTATGTATTCCTCCCTGCTTACCACCCGCCCATTCCTTACCACCCAAAGCATACATCATCTTATAGTATGTCTCATTATCAAGAAGTGATCCGTAACCCATTGCCCATCTGTCTAATATAGTATTGAAAACTATATAGTTGTATTCCATCCTAGGAGTGAAAGTATCGGACAACACTCTTTCTTCCATTGCTTCATTACCTTCGAGATATTTATTAAAATCAGGCTGGTAAGGTTTAAAAACTATTAGCAAAAATATCCCGGGAATTAATACAAACTTCATGATTTTTATAAGTAATTTCCTTTCCACAAAATATAAATGTAAAAAGATCACAGCCAAGAAAGTGATCCATACTCCCCGTGAAAATGTATATAATATCCCATATGAAATAAATATTACCGATAAAACTTTTAGTAACTTGCTTTTTGCGTGAAATAGGATATAGAACATTGCAACAGTAGCAATGAAAGCATGCTGATCACCATACTGGAATATTCCAGATGACCTCTGATGAGTTCCAAAAGCCAGGGGCATTCTGTCTGTTCTCATAAAGTATGAATCAATATGAAATTGTATCGGAGAAATAATCGTGCTTAAAACTGACATGTAAATGGTAGCCTTTAGAATACATTTAATAAAATCCTCATCAATAGATTTTTTCAAAACAAAATAGAACAATATTAATTCGTAGTAATAGAATATATTAATCTTTTCCAACCTTTTAGGCATATTGCCGTGATTCACATGATAAATGACCGCTATAATTGAAAGGATCAGATATGAATAAAAAAAGATTTCATATTTGGGAATCTTTGATATTTTCAAAGAGCTTAGTGACCTTCTTCCTGATAAAAATTTAAGAATTATTATTATTAACAACAGCGATGTTATCTGCCACTCAATTCTCCATGGTGTTCCTGTTATGTGCATAAAAGGATTAATTGACAAAAAAACTCTTGATCTAACAATTGGAGATATAGTAAACCAATAAGTTACTGCCAGACAAATTATCCAATTCTTAGGTTTGACAGATCTAACTATTCCATAACTTACAAAGAAAGATATGAAGATGTAAAAATATATAATTAATCTGTACATTCAGTATGTATTTTAGTTACTATCTTTGATCAGTCGTATCAATTGCTCGATTTTATTTCTTGAATAATACTTTTTCATCAAGAATGAAAAAAAAGAACTGAACAGGAATGCTATTATAGTATTTGTTATCACTACCTCTCTTTTCTTTGGCGAAACCGGTTTATAACTAATATCTGCTGTATCTAAAATGTTCACAACCGGTTTATCTCTTGCTTCTTCAAGCAGTATCAACTCTCTTTGCTTTGAAAGCATTGAAACAAAACTCTGCATCAATGTATATTTTCTCTCGACCTTTACTATTTCAGCTCTTAATGCTGGAGAATTATGTTGATAGTTCTGTTCCTTGAATCTTATCATCTCTTCTTCCGCATCGATCAATCTTTTCTCTGCTTCTTCAAGTCTGCTTTCAATATACTGCCTGGTCTTTACAGTTATCATTCTCTGTTCGGATTGTAGAACTTCTGTAACAACTGTAGCGAAATTGTTTGCTATATCCGCAGCAAGCTGTCTTTCAGGCATTCTGACTTTTATTGTTATCACACCCGTCTCTTTATCTTCTCTTGAAACAGCTACCTGGCTTAATAAATAAACCCCCCATCCCAGTGCAAATTCCGGTTCAGGGAACAGCTCTTCTACCTTCCAGTACTGAATTAAGTTAACCGAATCTTTGTATTCAAGTGTCTTATACTTCTTTTTAATTATCTCTTTAGCCACTATTCGGCTTCTAATAACCTCAAGTAGATTTGAGTTTTCAATTTTATTCGCCATTCCAAAAGTACTTGCTATTTCTTGTAGCGGGCTTGCTTCACCTTTGTTAACCGGGTATAGCTTTGTTTCAGACTCATACATAGGTTGGGCTACAAGCACATAGATTATTGAAGCAACGGATATAACAAAAGTAAAAATAATAATAAAATATCTGCTCTTGTAAATAACGCTAAGTAAATAGACTGTATCTATTCCGTCTTTTTCTTGAGAATTGCTATTTATCTGCGAATCTTTGTCCGTATTCTCGTTTGTATTATCCAAAATATCCCCCTTACAGTCTTCCGTCTATATTGTTTTTATCA
>DUKX01000040.1:3140-3449 GCA_013329085.1 Methanofastidiosum sp.
TGTCCGCCCACGGATCGTAAACATCCACTCTGCAGCCGAATTCATTTAGCTCATTTATAATATCGATCACCCTTGAGTTCCTGATATCGGGACAATTCTCTTTGAAAGTCATCCCCAGCACAAGCACTCTTGATTCTTTTATCGTGTGGCCCTTGCCTATCATTAGTTTTATGACCTTATTTGCAACGAATGTCCCCATATTGTCATTGATCCTTCTTCCCGAAAGTATTACCTCAGGATGATAACCGATCTCCTCCGCTTTGTGGGTAAGATAGTAAGGATCTACGCCTATGCAGTGCCCTCCCACAA
>DUKX01000029.1 GCA_013329085.1 Methanofastidiosum sp.
GAAGCAATGAAAATGGAAAATGAAATCTCATCTCCAGCAGATGGTGTAATAGGTAACATATTAGTAAATCCGGGACAGACAATTAACACCGGAGATACCCTCTTCACAATAGGATAAGTGAGAATATGGTCGACTTAATATCGTCCTTTATTGAAATATTTAAAACAACAAGCGGGATATTCAATATAACTGCCGGTAATGTTGCGATGATAGCAGTAGGTTTGATACTTATATATCTCGCAATTTACAAGGGATTTGAGCCGCTACTGTTGGTTCCCATAGGATTTGGTGCCATTCTTTCTAATATACCTTTAACAGGTATCTCTGACCCAGATGCAATTGGTGGTGTATTAGGCATCTTTCTAAAATATCTGATAGCTAATGAAATAGTTCCTTGTCTAATATTCATGGGCATCGGAGCATTAACAGATTTTGGGCCATTATTGGCGAATCCAAAAACCTTCATACTTGGTGCAGCTGCCCAGATCGGAGTTTTCATAGCCTTAGTTGGCTCTATTTTTTTGGGATTCACTCCACAGCAGGCAGGTTCTATTGGAATCATTGGGGGGGCAGATGGTCCAACTACAATTTATGTCACCACCGTTCTAGCTCCTGAATTACTCGGTGCTACTGCAGTGGCAGCATACTCCTACATGTCATTGGTGCCGTTAATCCTACCGCCTGCAATTATGCTTACAACTACAAAAGCTGAAAGAAAAATTAAGATGGTACAGATGCGGGTAGTTTCTCAGAAAGAAAAAGTAGCTTTCCCGATTATAGCGGCAATTGTCTCTGGAATGTTAGTACCCAAAGCCATCCCTCTTGTAGGAATGCTTTTTGTAGGAAATCTTTTTAGAGAAACTGGAGTCACACAAAGGCTTGCCAAAGGAGCTAGTGAGGAGCTTTTGAACATTGTAACAATTATCCTTGGACTTTCCGTTGGTAGTACAATGGACGCAGCTAACTTCCTTAATATCCAAACAATGAAAATATTGATATTAGGGGTAGTTGCATTTTTCACAGCAGCATGTGGAGGAGTCGTAGTTGCAAAGATAATGAATCTATTCCTAAAGGAGAAGATTAATCCTATGATAGGTGCTGCCGGTGTTTCAGCAGTTCCAATGTCAGCAAGGGTTGTTCAGAAGATGGGACTTAAGGAAGATCCACAGAATCACCTTCTAATGCATGCAATGGGACCTAATGTCGCTGGGGTCATCGGTACCGCTGTTGCCGCTGGAGTCTTGATAGCTTCTCTAGCTTGATTTTCATGGGAGAATTCAAAATAAAAGTTGACGACAAAGAACATCAGATTAAATTGAAAAAGGTAGCTGATGGAGAATATCAGGTATTTTATGATGAATTCATCTATGAAGTTTCTATTTTAAAGAAGATACAAAAAAAGAAAGAGGATAGCCAATACAGAAAAGAAAACGATATTATTTACGTTGATTCGATGATAGGGGGTATTGTCCTTAAGCTAGCAAAAAAAGCAGGAGAAAGGGTGGTAAAAGGGGACCCCGTAATGACACTAATAGCAATGAAGATGGAGACAGAAATTCATGCCCCAGAAGCCGGGGTATTGTCAAGAATACCAGTTTACGAAGGTATGATTGTTGAAAAAGGTGAACTTCTCTTTGTAATAGATACAAAATAAAATGGGAAAAGTTTATTAATATGGTAACTGATATCATAATAGAAGAAAATCAAGAAAAAAAGGACAAATGTCGCTCAATTGAGATAGATGGCAATCCATCTGTTGAGGAAGTTGTTGTGATAATTTCATTGTTTAGTTTTAGTGAGGTGGATAAATGAGGCCATTAGAAGGAGTAAAGATACTGGATTTGAGCCACGTGCTTGCAATGCCATACTGTACCATGGTTCTAAGTGATCTCGGTGCTGAAGTTATAAAAATTGAAAAGAATGATGGAGACGACTCTAGAAAATTTGGACCTTATAAAAATGGAGAAAGTGCTTACTTCATGAGTATTAACAGGAACAAGAAAAGTATCGTCTTGAATCTAAAGGAAGAAAAGGGAAAAGAGATTGTTAGGGAGCTAATAAAAAAATGCGACGTAATCACGGAAAACTTCAGACCTGGAACAATGGAAAAGCTTGGGTTCTCGTATGAGAATATAAAGAAGATAAATCCAAGTATAATCTACGCCACAATATCTCAGTTTGGAAACGATTCAGTTTATCCTGGAAGACCTGGATACGATATTATAGCCCAAGCTTATGGTGGATTGATGAGCATAACAGGTTATCCCGATAATCCCCCAACACGAGTAGGATCGTCTATTGCAGATATAATCTCGGGACTATTTTCTGCTATTGCTATACTTGGAGCGTTGAGAACTAAGGATAAAACTGGGAAAGGTCAATATATAGATACAGCCATGGTTGACTGTATTATTGCAATATTGGAAAATGCTGCAGTAAGATATACAGTTTCAGGAGAGATACCTCAGAGGATTGGATCAAGACATCCAAGCCTTACTCCTTTTGATGTCTTCAAGACTCTTGATGGCCATATGGTTATTGGTATAGGAAATGACCATTTATGGGAGATGTTCTGTAAGAGTATCCCTGAATTTAATTTATTGATCATGGCTGAAAGATTCAAAAATAACGATTTTAGAACAAAAAACGAAGCCGAATTAAAGAAGATAATTGAAGAGTGGACACAAAAGCACACTACTGAGGACTTAGTAAAGATGATAACTGATGCAGGAGTTCCATGTGGTCCTGTAAATACGATTGATAGAGTCATAAATGACGAAAATACCAAATATAGGAAGATGCTCTTTGAATTTGACCATCCGATTGCAGGAAAGATGGTAACTGCAAACAGTCCATTAAATTTACCTCTTACTCCATGTAAAGACCATATACGCCCACCTGCTCTCGGAGAGAATACTGAAGAAGTCTTATCTAAGGTTTTGGGATACTCTAAGGAAAAAATAGAGGAATTGAAAAAGGATAAAATAATATATGTAAGGGAGTAGAGAAATATGAAAAGGGAAGAGATAGAGAAAAAATTAAGAACATTAGACACAGCTTCTATCAATGATGCCCTAAGAAAAAGAGGCTCAGTTGATGAATCTATAAAGCCCATAAAAGAAGGCGATTTTATCTGCGG
>DUKX01000104.1 GCA_013329085.1 Methanofastidiosum sp.
TATCAAAATTAGTATATATTTATGCCTGGTCATCGTGATGTGCATTATTCAAAAAAATTATATAATCTATTTATATGGTTAATGTGGGGCCTAAAAATAGCTTTAGGATAATTAAGGCCATAATAACCCTTTATATTAATTAAGAAAGATTATCTTATTATTTGTATACTAAAAATTAGTAACCCATGCCCTCCCTAGTCTTTTACTCACGCCCTAATTATGTTATTTATGGCAAATGAATTTGATCAAGCCTACGGATTTATAATTAAATCATGTTATTATTTGGGCAGCATGTGCTCAGTTAAAGGAGAAATTGAAGTCTGGGAGAAAAAGGAAAAAGATAGACTCTTTCTTGTAGATAAATATTCTGAAAGATTCTTATCGCGGGCAAAGCAGGACGACCCAGAGTGGTATGAAAATTCAAGAGATATGCTTAATTCTCTTATTGAAAATAATTGTAGTATGCCACCCATTTTATGTTCGTACTAGTTTTTTTATATATATTTTTAATTAACCTATATATACTCTAAAGGGAATATTTATAAATAAACTTAAGTTGATTAATTCTATGACTTATAGGGCAATTATTTATAATTCTGCCACTCTCAATGCCCCAAAAAATATCCTTCAGTTCCTTTTTGGTGTCATCCTATATGTGAGTTTAACTGGTGACTATAACTTACTGAAAATAGTGCTTGGAGCCTCAGGATTATCTTTGGGCCTAGGGGCAATATATCTGTTTAATGATCTTACTGATTATGAAGACGATAAAAAAAATATGATGAAAATATCTTGGAAAGCCATAGCTAATGGAAGCATATCAATTCAGACGGCTAAGTATCTTATTATTGTTTTATCAATTTTAGGAACAATCTTATCCTTTTTAGCAGGAATGAACTTTTTTGGCATATTTGCAGCAGTAATTGCATTAAATCTACTATACTCCTACCCATCAATAAGGCTCAAAAATCACAAAAATACTGGTTTAATCCTTATTATAGTTATGCAGATACTGAAATTTTCTAGTGGCTGGTTCCTTTTTACAAGTAGTTTCAAAGGATTTCCCTTTCCATTCGTTATTTCATTATCTATAGGATACTCTCTTCTGTTCTTATACTACAAGAATAACACCGCCAATGCTAAAGAAATAATTAAAGAAAACAAGCTAAGGGTATTCCCACTTTCATTATTACTAGTCGGATTTTTACTAGTATCCTTCTTTATGTATGCATTTCCTGTAGTGTTCGTATTAATACTAGCTATGTCAGTGCCAACAATCTTGTTTTACAATCTATCTAAGGATTACTTAGGGACAAAGGTGAACTTTGCTTTCATGTATGCAGGACTTATTATTATCCTGTTATCTTTTCTTTTGCTTTCATCCCCAACTGTTACAGCGACAAATGATACAATATTAATATATTCAAGCCAAATCAAAGAAATACTAAGGCATGCTATTTGAAAAAAGAAATCATACTAGTCTTCAAATGGGGTTTAATCCCCGTTTGTCTGCCATGAATAGATATTTTTCCTTCTTTTATACTTTTGAATATTGAGGCTTTTGTCTTTTTTGATTCTAGAATAAAATAAGAGGAACCAAGCTCTTCAGAAAAATGAGAATCTGATCCGGCTATTCCCGGGATATTATTACTCTTTGCATAGGCCTCTGCAAGTTTATTGTGTGAAGATAAAAGAGTTCTACTATTAAAAATTTCTATAGCGTCAATCTTGCCATTAATGGAATCTAGGTCATCCCCAATGCCTTTTCTAAATTTATCAAAAGGGTGTGGGGCAATTATAAAGCCTTTTTTTCCGTATGCTATAGTTTCTTCTAAAGTCATGTTCTTAGGAATTTCTTCTTCAAGATTTAGTACAATAATTTCTCCTGAAAGCGTTTTTACTTCTTGACCGACTATGACTTTTATGGAAAGATCTTTTTTTTCAGCATAATCCCTTGTTTCAATACCACCTTTTGTGGAATTGTGATCCGTAACAGAAATGACATCGAGACCTTTTGACATTGCAGCTTCAAGAATATCTTTAGGGTTCATGTTTCCATCAGGAGAGTAATAAGAATGAATGTGAAAATCAAGTTTTATCTTCTCCATATCACCTCCTTATTAAAGATACTTAAAAAAGTAACTTATATAAAATAGAAATACCAATCAGAAAGTGTTTTAAATAAGTAGATATTAATTATATATTAATGCTAAAGGTACTCGTTGTAGAAGACGAAGTTGAGCTTCTTGAATTGTATGATTTAATATTAAGCAAAGACTACATAGTGTTTACTACTGATAGTGGTAGAGAAGCTATTGAGATTTTTGATAGAGAAAATCCAGAAGTACTTATCGTGGATATAAGACTTCCCGATGTATCGGGGGTTGAAGTTATTAAACATGCTAAAGCAAAAAATCCAAATGTTGCCATATTAGGTGTATCTGCATATAGAGAAAGATTCAAAGAAGCAATTGATGCCGGAGCTGCAACCGTCATCCAAAAACCTTTTCTTGTTAAGCAGATTCATAACGTAATCCAAGATGTTCTCCAGGGTAAACAGTAACTTTTTTATATACTAATTTTTTCCTACAACTGGTTATTATGTCAGAGAAAATTGCTAATCCAGGCCCACTAGGGCTTGCTGCGTTTGGGCTGACCACCCTTATTTTAAATTTTGTCAATGCAGAGATTATCCCTGCTGAAAGTATAGGAATGGTTTTACCGATGGGTATATTNNGCATTCACCTCATACGGTGCTTTTTGGCTTGGTTTCGCGCTAATGTTTTTACTTCAATTTTCAGGTGCAATAGCGCCAGTGCCAAAGGCAGGCCTTGCCGTATTTCTAGGGGCATGGGGTCTTTTCACGGCTTATATGACGGTAGCTACTCTAAAGAAACCTAAAGCATTGCAGGTAGTATTCATATCCTTGACCATCCTTTTTTTCCTGTTAGCTATAGGGCAGTTTAATCACACTCTGCACACGATAGCAGGATATGAAGGTATATTTACCGCATTGGCAGCGTTATACCTATCTGCAGCAGAAGTAATCAATGAAACATACGGTAGGGAAATTCTACCAATAGGTCAATAAATTTATATATTATTTTTTCTATTTTTTTTATAGGTGTGTTTATGGGATGCAATAGTGAACTTAAATCAAAAATTCTTACACT
>DUKX01000238.1 GCA_013329085.1 Methanofastidiosum sp.
ACTCCTGTCATTACTATAATGCTTATAATAGAAAATTAGAAAAATCTTTTAAAAAAAGTGATAATCAGCTCTGCTGCTGATTATTACTATTAATATGGGCACTAAAAATTATTCATTATATTCCGCACTACCTCAACTAAAACAGATTACTGTATTCTCACAACAACGATATCAATACGTTTTTTCCCAAAATTATTATTCCCTTAAGTGCATTATTTTGATGAAAAAAAATATTGCAACACATGTTAACCAAAAAAAATATATTTGGCTAACGAGACATATTATACATCTTTATTGTATTCCCCCACCTTATCCATAGGAATGTAAGATATACAAATAAACTACTGATAGAATAAACATCAGCTAGGAAGCTGGTTAATACTTTATGGAGGTATATTTATGGATTCTAGGTTTTCTGATCATTTTCAATCGGCGATAGAATCGTTTGATTTTAATCCTTATGAAAGCGTTGAGACTAAAATAATACACGGACTTTGGCATGTTTATGAATTCTTTCATCATGAAGAGGGCTGGACCGTAGATTCAGCTTATGATAAACAGCTCAATTTCCTACGCGGCACCTTGAAGTTTATTGGAATGGAGGATTATGACGATGATTCTGTCCGCCTTATGAGAGCGAGTCATCTCTCAGATGAGGAGAAGGCACGAGTTTTTAGCTCTGTTCATGAACTTTATGAATATTTTAGAGAAGCAGAGAAAAATGGGACGGCTACTTTTCCTCCTCTTCATTAATTAATAGATAATGTTAATGCTCAATCTTAAAGCTAATAAGATTGAGCATCCTTTTTGAATTGTGGTCCCTCGCATCAACTTACCATGGTGATTAGTTTTGCATATATCGGTTATAGTAGAAATCATTATATTTAAAAAGATATATAAAGTATATATTATATAGTGTACTCAAATTTCGATACGTCATCCTTAACTAGAATTCGTCTACTTTTTTTCAAATATGTCTGAAACGCGAGTATTAGTCTATACGTTCTTAAATAGGTAAAGAATCGGGCCTCTCTTCTGGTGTCTTCCAAGATCTGATCAATTCGTCAACAGACGTAGGTTTTAGAAGATCCCTGGTAATAGTAAGCCTTTTACTATCATCTATCCTGTGTATAGATTTGCAGTTGGCACACTATCGCTAACTGGCAGATCGAGCTTAACTTATATAAAATCTATATTTTTCTTTCATTTTTTATAGATTCATATTAGAATGATTGACTAAGTTGTTTTAATATGCAAACCAATATATTGGAATTGCTGAATGTAATATAATGTATGGTTAAATAAATATTTATAACTTCTGATGCAAATATCATATTTGATGATAGGAGCTGTTTATGCTGATTAAAGATTTTATAGATCTGATTAATCATGGAGAAGCGATAGCTATCATAGGAAGCGGTGTTTCTACGGATGCTGGATTACCAAGCTGGTGGAACTTATTTGATATTATTGCGGATCAAATAGACTCTAGCAGGTTAAGTATAAAAAGTGCTATAGATCTTAAAAATAAAAATAAGTTACCTGAAGCTTTCCAATCACTTGCTAACATTACTACAAGAGAGGATATACATCGTAAAGTCATTGATGTTATAAAAAAAATTCAGAAGCCCGGCTACTATCATACTCAGATGGCTGATTGGCCATTTAAGTTCTATATTACGACGAATTATGACCATTTACTTGAAAAAGCTTGCTGTTCTTCACTTTTGCCTGTAGGCAATCGAGGTGATGAAATAAGGAAGCTCACAGCTGGTGCAAAAGATATAGTGTGGCATATGCATGGTTCTAGTGAAATTGATCCTGAATCTAGCCAAATAGTTGTTTGTAAAAATGATTATAATGAATTTTACCCTCATTCAAATATTGTTGATACACTAAATTCTTTACTAAAAGGTTTTCGTTGTGTATATATTGGTTTTGGCTTTAACGATATTGATTTTAATAGAGTTATCGAAGCTGTTGGTAGGCAAGCTTATTTAGGTAGACCTAGCTATGCATTTCTTGATGTTAATTTCGATGATAGTCAGGAACGCGAAAAGTGTCAAAGATTGAGGGATGAATACAATATAGAAGTCATTCCTTATCATTCAAATGGTACTGATCACTCAGAGTTGCATAGCATTATAAAGAGTTATTCGTACTTACTCTGCAGGCGATCTATTCTTGATGGATGCACTCCAACCGGTACTCCTGATTATTCTCCTCAAGTCACTAGTTTACGTGTACAAAGCAACCTGGATCTAGCAGAATTGACGTCGACTAACCCAAGTCTAAAACAAACTTTAGTTGGCGCAAGAGTTATAGCAAAAATACGGGAATGTCCAAAGATAAGTGAAGAGATTCTTACAAATACCATCGCGAACACAAATTATAGTAAGTCTGCAATTTCAGAAGCCATAAAACACATTCGAACTCTTGATATATTGAAAAATCAAGTACCACTCGAGCTAAATGAAATATATATTAATAAACTAAAATTAGTACAAGCAAAAATTGATCTTTTAAAAGATCGCTTTTTTGCATCCTTAAAAAATCATATTAAGGATAGTAACATAGATACTGATTTAATTGATGATGTCGTAAAATTAGTCGCAGGATTCCTTAATGAACTTTGCAGAGAAAAAGGACTTGGTGTTGCACAGAACTTAACAACTTCAAATGCAGAACAAATAGCTCGACGAAATGTAGCATTGCTTAGCAGTACTCCTGAGTATTTAAAAAGATGTAAATCTTATGATGAAGCGCTAGTTTTTATTGACCTTGCATCAAGTGTTTTGTCTCATCCATTGGAAGTTGAGTCTGAATACTTGGGATTATTATGTCAATGTTATTTTGGACAACATCTTATTGGAGCTTCAAGCGGTCTTTCTCAAATGGACCTTGACCTAATTACAAACACATTTTATATCCTAGACGCCTCCGTTATAGTTAGCCTTCTAGCTGATGAAAGTAAAAATAATAGCTTTACATTAAA
>DUKX01000204.1 GCA_013329085.1 Methanofastidiosum sp.
TGAATTTAAGCGTTTTTAAAAAAGTAAAAGATATTCTAATTTTATCTAGAAAGCTCTATTACAGATTCTAATAAAATATTTGCGGCTATTTCGATATCCTTTAAATCGGTATTTTCTTCTGGGCAGTGGCTCCTGCCACCTTTACTTGGGACAAAGATCATACCTACATCGGATAATTCTGCAATAACTGAAGCATCATGGACAGCTCCGCTTACCATTTTTAATGTATCAATGCCCTGATTTTTAGCAGCGTTCTCGATTACTCTAACTACCCTTTTTGACAAAAGAACGGGTTTAGTATATGAGACTTCTTTAATGGTGTAGGTGAGGCCTCTATTTCTGCATATTGGAAAAATTGATTCAAGTATTCTCTCTGTTATTTCATTTAGGGCGACATCGTCTTTATCCCTTATATCAAGTGTCAATTTGACTTTTCCAGGTATTATGTTAGTTTTTCCTGGATTAACTTCCAAAAGCCCAACTGTTGCAACTGAAGTTCCATTATCTGAAGAAAACTTTTCTGCATTCAAAATAATCTCTGTTGCTCCACATAGTGCATCATTTCTTAGATTCATTGGAGTTGCGCCGGCATGATTTGAGGCACCTTCAATTATTATCTCTAACTGTTTTATACCTGCAATTGTTTCAACAATACCGATTGAAAGACATTTACTCTCAAGAACTCGACTCTGCTCGATATGGGGTTCAATCATCGCCTTGATTTTTTTTTCATCAAGGATGGATTCATTTTGTGGAATAAGGCCAGATTTAGTCATTGCTTCAAAGTAGCTTATCCCATCCCTATCTATGATCTTTGATAAATCTTCATCTCTTACTATGCCTGCCCATATCTTGCTTCCCAAAAGAACTGACGCAAATCTTGAACCATCCTCTTCTGCGAATATGACAAAATCAATGGGATTTTTGTGAGGGATTTTATTTTCTGAAATAGTTCTTAATACCTCTAAAGAAGTTACAGTCCCTACAACACCATCAAACATGCCCCGCCTTGAAAGACACTATCGATATGTGAGCCGATCATGATAGAAGGTGAATCTTTTACAGTCCCTTCCAATCTTGCCCTTATGTTTCCTCCCCGCATTATTTGTATTCCTGCACCTATCTTTTCAAGCTCTTTGAAGATGTAATTCATTGCACCAATATACTCGGCTGTAATGTTAATCTGCTTAGGCCCTTACCGGGAGTTGAATTATATTTGTTTATTTGCTCTATGTCATTTTGAATTCTTTTTGGATTGACTTTCATGTCATATCTCCGATTAATCTAATCTGTTGTCAATGTTTCTTTAACGAAGAATGACATAATAAATACTAGGATAACAAAGGCGAATACAAATTTGAATGCCATACTATAAGCTGCCACCGGGTACACTCCTTCAAATCCTCCAACAATATCTAATATATATCCAAGAAATGTCTGAAAGAATGCTGCGCCGACGAATGGGAAAACATTAACTATGCTCTGGACTGTTCCAGTTATTTCTAACGGGAACTGCTCTTTTATAATTGCAAATACTACAACATTTCCACATCCAAAGAATCCCATCCAGAATGAAAGTAAGTAAAGAAGGCTTACGTTTAGCTGTTCGGTAAAAAATGCCATCAATATCCATGGCAGTATAAAAGAAGCTAGCCAGATGATGATTACTTTCTTTCTGCTTTTCATAATTTTATCTGAAAAGTAACCTACAAAAGGAGATCCTATAAGCATTCCAATACTAACAAACATTAGGATAAAACCTGAAGCACCTCTAGATAGATTAAAAACATCCCTGAAATAAGGATAAGCCCACAATCCCTGATAAGCAAGCAGAGCCCCATATGCTACAAATAGCCAAATAGATAGTATCCAGACATCTTTATTTCTAAAAATCAATTTAATGTGTTCTTTAGAAATATATTGCCGCTTAGGAACTGAGTTTGATGTTTTTGTTTCCTTATTTTTGTTCAAATAGTGTGCAGGTGAATCCCTTATGAATGCCCAAGCTATAATGGCAAGAAATATTGAGATTATGCCAATAATATAAAATGCAAATCTCCACCCAAATTCGTATGAAATCATGGCTAGTGGGTATGACGCAGAAAGTGCCCCCACATTTCCGACTGCAAGTAAAACTCCGACCATTGTGGCATATTCACTCTTTGAGTACCATGTGGAGAATAGTTTTAGTGCAGGTATCCAGACCCCGGAAACACCAAGTCCAATTATTAGCCTTGCACCAAGAGCCATATTAAAGTTCAGGGCAATTCCGAATAAGAAAGATCCCAAAGCGGAAAAGATTGTAAGAAAGGCTATTGTTTTTCTTGGTCCCAACGTATCAGAAAATATCCCTACTGGTATTTGAAATAAAGAATATGAATAGAAATACATAGAAGATAAAAGGCCTAAAGAGAGGGCAGACACCCCAAATTCTTGAAGCAAATCCTTTGATATAACTGCAGAAGAAACTCTGTGGAAGTAAACAAAAAAATAAACTAATGCAAGAGTTAATAAAAGAATCCATCTGTATTTTTTTTCTGTCAAACTAAAAATAATATCTTTAACCATAAAAATCACATCTTATGCTATTGTAAATCTTTTTAGATTTATAATTAACTAATAAGAAAGGGATATTTAAAACTAATTCTTTTTACTCCCTGTTGGAATAATAAATAAGAAACAGGAATATAACAAACACTATAATTGCTGTAAAACCTATAAACATTCTTGAAGAATAAACCTTGTCGATCTCTCCTTGAAGTATGTAATTAACCTGGCCCAAAACTATCTCAGCATTGTCTGAGCTGTCAAGGGCTTCCTTGTATCTACCCTCAATAAAAGAATTTTTAGCTATACTGTACTCTCTTTTACCAAAATCCCACCTTTCTGCTACTTGCGAAGTATCAAATCCTAAGCTCTTTGTAGCGCTAAGTTTTGATTCAATGTCCTCTATTATATTGTCTAGATTTTTAATCTTAGTTTTTGACTGATTTCTGAGATTTGTAATTTCGTCTTCCTTTATCTTTTTTATCTCATCAACTCTCTCTATCAAGAAATCATAACGGCCTTCATTATAGAAGTTCATGAGTTGGGTGTCATCTAAGTTGGCTATTTCTTTATACAATGATAGTTTCAAAACTGAACTCCACATGTCTTCATTTATCAGATAATTGGAAGATAATAATGTATATTTTGTTCCACCATCTATTGAATTCTGCATTATTAATTCTAATTCATCTTTTGTGACGGGGGTACTAGCACCTTTTATCAAAGGCACGTCTAATACGTAAGATATACCTTCTTCACGCAGGTTATCTGCAAAGTTTCTGTTTTTGGTAGCAATATCTTCTGTGAGTGGCGCAGTCACAACCACTCTTGTTGCATAGTTGTTCAACATGTTTAAATCTTGGCCATATTTCCTAGACAGGTTATTCGGGTCCTTTTCATCAGCCTTAGCGGAAATCCACAGTTCAATTTCGTAATTAATTATCCTATTTTTTAGTGTAGAATAAAATTTTTCCATCTCAAAATTCTGCCAATTCGTGATAGTGCTGTCGTCAATATTGACTACTAGGCCTTTCGTAGGCCATCCATAAACGACAGTTCCTCTTGAGTTCATATATTTTAGATATTCCCCCTCGGACCTTGAATCATAGCTATACTCGTAAAAATCTCCATTAGTTACTAAAATAGCATCTATATCGTAATTTTTTATTATATGCTCAACAGTATCAATATAATATTTACCGTAAGTGCCTTGAGATATTTCAACCATCGAAACTTTTGAAGGGCTTCTAGAAAATACATAATCAAGTGCAGCAGAACCAGGATTGGCCTGTATATATTCGGGGCTATTCAGGCTAAAGGAAACTACGACCTTAAATCCTTCGCTTTTTAGTTTGTTAATCATTTTTTCTAACGGATCATCAGTTGACAATTGAACTAAAGAACTGTATTCCTTTTCATGCCCAGACCATCTAAAATTAATTGCGTATGGTCTACCAGCACTTAGTATTACTGTATTAATATTGTTATTTTTCCAAATAGGGATGTATGAATCAAGATCAGGATTGAAGTACTCTCTTGAGTCAACTCTTACTGCCCATATGTTTGTGGATTCGGCCCTTGATTTAGCTATTCTTTCAAAACTTTGAGTAGTCCAGGGCTCCCTCTGGAAATATATAATTCCAGATGTATATTCTGATCCGGAATATACTAAGTTCAGCAGTCCGATATCCTTGTTTTCCACCGTAACATATATGTCCCCGTCGTATTGAAGGCTGTAACCATTTGTGGCATCAGGAACATATTCTAAGGGTAGCCCCTGGCGCCTATATACCAAAAAATCAATATAATCTCCTATTTTTTTTGCATCAATTCCAAAATCAGTGTTTTCAAAGTAATCTCGATACGTTGTAGGGGGTATGATAATTCCTAATTTCATTTTTTTATTGTTTCTTATATCTTGAGATAAAGTTTCCAAACGTTTTGCAAGTTCATCAGCTCGGTATATATTCCATTTAACCCACAATTCAGAATTGTTTAGTTTTTCTGTTTCTAAATTTAA
>DUKX01000202.1 GCA_013329085.1 Methanofastidiosum sp.
TCTAACTAAAATGTAGAGCCCTGGGCGGGGATTGAACCCGCGACCTCCTGCTTACCAAGCAGGCACTATACCACTAAGCCACCAGGGCATAAGATTTAGATTTTCATATTATTATAAAAGGTTTTTCTATGAGTATAAGTAAAGCCTAGTATATTAAAAATAGTTATTTATTCAATTTGAAGTTTCTTTGCAATCCTATAATCTTCATCTGATTTCTTTTTGTTTCCTAAAATTGCATAGGCTGTGGCTCTATTATGATAGGGGATAGGTTCATTTGGATTAAGTTTTATTGCGGTATCTAAATCTTTAATAGCTTCTTTGCACATTCCTTTCATGATATATAGTGCACCTCTCCCATTAAAGGCTTCAGCCGATTGCTTGTTTACGTCAATTGCTTTCGAATAATCTTCAATCGCTTTATCATAGTGGCCAATCTTTTGATGGGCGCTAGCTCTTCCTAAATATGCTTCTTCACTTTTTGGATCAATTTTTATAGCACCATCATATGCCTTAATAGCACTATCAAACTTTTCATTATCCATCAGCATATCTGCTTTTGTGATTAAGTATAAAAATGAATTAGGATTTAACTTAATTGCTCTATCAATATCTTCACTTGATTTCTTTGTGTATCCCATCTTTTGGTGAGCAATTGATCTGTGGTAGTAAGCATCAGTATCTTCTGGATCCAATTTTATTGCTTTATTGAGGTCCGATAAACATTTATCAATTTGACCAATTACGAGGTAAGCAGCACCTCTATATGAAAGAGCTTCCTTTTCATCTGGATTAAGTTCAATTGCTCTTGAAAAGTCTTTTATGGCGTCCTTAAAATTCCCCAGATCTCCTTTTAATATTCCTCTTTTGACATAAGCTTTCCCATAATTTGGATTTATTTCAATAGCTCTATTATAATCCTTCATTGCAAATTCATTCATATCTTTTTCATAGTAGGTGTAACCTCTGAAATAATATGCTTCTGTAATTTTTGGATCGTTTTTAATCGCTTTCGTGAAGTTCTCTATCGCCTTTTCATAATCACATTGCTCAAAAAATACGATGCCCCTATTAAAATAAGCAAAAGAAAATTTTGGATTAATTTCAATAGCTTTATTATAATCATTCAAAGCCTTATTAAGTTGGCCCGTTTCTTTATATATAACACCTCTATTATTGTAATGGTCAGGGATTTCAGGGTTCATTTTAATAGCTTTGTTATAATCCTTTAATGCAAGATCATATCTCCCAACTTTCGAATAACTGAAGCCCCTGTTTACATAACTTATTGAAGATTTTTTATTCATCTTTATAGCTACTGTCAAATCTTTAATTGCATCATCAAACTTCTCTTTTCCAATATATGCAAAACCTCTATTTATATAATTTTCACAAAAACTTGGATCAATTTTTATGGCTTTATCTAAATCTTTTAAAGCAAGTTCATATTGCTCCGTTTGAATATATGCAAAGGCTCTGTTATTATAAGCAAGGGGATGATCCTCAATAATATCTATAGCTTTTGTTAAACATTTTATTGCATTGATATAATCTTTTTGATTATTATACTCTGTGCCTTTTAGTAATAATTTTATGTAATTCTCAGCTTTATCCTTTTCTTGGTCTGGTATCTTACTAAGTAATTTAGTGAGGTCTTCTAAACCTATAATATTTATTTTTTCCTTATTAGCCATACAGATCCCCATCGTTTCAATCAGTATAGGTTATATAAACATTTATATTATAAAATTAATATCTAGTTATGAAAAGAAAATACACTATAATACTCTCGTTTGATGAAGAAGAAGGGCTTTACTTTTCAAAGGTATTAGAACTTCCAATACTCGAATCGAAATCTAGTTCTATAGAAAAACTACTCTCAAAAACTGAAGAATCTATTATAGAATATGTTAAAACAAATTATGAGGATTATTATCCAAATGAATTTCATGGTATTATTTTCCTTGAGATTTAGAATATCTGTAAAAGTAAGTCTTAAATACATTGCATCTTTAATAATAAAAGATGAGAAAGATCAAGCTTTCAGACATTAAAACTAAATCAATTCCAATTTTGAAAAAGCATGGAATAAAAAAAGCAGCTATTTTTGGATCTTATGTCCGAGGGGAGGAAACAAAAGAAAGTGACATAGATCTCCTTGTTGAATTTATAGATGTCAAAAACAAATCATTGCTTGATTTAATCGGTCTAGAACAAGAACTTGAAGAATTTTTCAATAAAAAAGTCGATGTTATTACATATAATTCAATTCATCCTCTATTAAAAGACTACATTTTAGGGGAGCAGGAAGTATTCTATGAAGAAGAATATTAAGATTCAAACGATTGTTTCTAAACTTTTGAGATATGTTAATAATAAACTATTTATACCAAAGATTGAAAATAGTATCATATGTCCGTAATAGTGCATGCTAAAATTGAAAAAGGCATTATAAAGATAAATCAAGATTTATCCAAATTAGGTATTGAAGATGGTGAAGTTATTCTTGAAATTAAAACTTTAAGAAAAGAGCTATTTAGGAGAAATATAACTGCTTCGCCAGAATTAGTTGATGAAATTATTAGTTCTGATATTGATCTTTTGGTGGATTGATGATCTCTAATCTAGAATATTTTACTTCTGGCACTATATTTATAGATTCTTTTTCTCCTACCCTAATTGACGAGTGGATTTTGCATCGTATTTTTCATTTTATGAATCTTACAGCAATATTTAAAAACTTTCAAATGCAACTCTTATTTATGGGAATAATAGTCCATGCAAGGATAAAGGATGGAATAATCAAAACTGACGAGGACCTTAAGAAACTTGGGATGGAAGGCGAAAAAGTCATTTTAGAGATAAGAAGGTCAAAAATAGATGAAATAGAAAAGAGACTGGTCCAATCAAAGAAAGAGCTAATTGATGAAAGTATAGAAATGACCGAATATGGTGTAGATATTGAATGAGCTCTCTCATATTCCAGAAAACTCTAAAGTATTTGTTGATTCAAATATTTTTACTTACTTTCTTTTGAAACGTGAAGAGT
>DUKX01000069.1 GCA_013329085.1 Methanofastidiosum sp.
ATTTATTATTATTAGTTTATCTAAAATCAATTTAAGAAAATTAAAAACACGTAAGAAATATTTATATATTAATTTAATGAATCTAGTATAATTTTCTTATTGGGGGAACTAAGATCATGGATACAATTCCTAATCAGAATCCAAATGAAGAGATAATTCGCTTATCTATGGAGTTGCAAAAAGAAAAACAGAAAAATTTAAAATCGAAAAAGAGAATAGAAGAATTACACGAAATTTTGAAAGTGACTAATAAAACACTACGCCATGATATTCTTAATCATTTAGCCACTGTAAGTATGGCTTTAGAAATTTATGAAAAGAAAAAAGATGAAAAATATATTAAAAGTGCATTCAAAGGCGTTCATCGAGGAGTTGATTTAATTAAACAGATGAAGGAACTTGAGCCCCTAATTGAATTTGGGCCTGAACCTCGTCCTATAAATATTAGAGAGATAATAGACTCTGTAATGCCTTCTTATAAAATAGATTATTCAATAAACGGAGACTGTCAAGTATTAGCTAGCCAAGCAATTATTGTAGTGATTGGAAATATAGTTGGAAATGCAATTAAGCATGGAAATACAGATAGGATTGATTTCAAGTTGGTAAATAATGAAAAAAGTTGTGAAATTATTATTTCAGATTACGGAATAGGAATTCCTTTAGATTTAAGAGAAAGGCTGTTTGATGCAGGATTTAGTAATGGCGAGAATAGGGGCACAGGACTTGGATTATACATAGCTAAAAAATTTATTGAACTATACGGGGGAAATATTAGAGTTCAAGATAATTTATCACATGGAACAACTTTTGTTATTACTTTAGAAGGGCATTTTGATATCTTTATTAAATAAATAATAGCCATAGGCCTATAAGCATTATAGCAACGCCTAGCAATCTTTCTTTTATATTTTCTTTTAGTATTTTTCCTGCCAAAATAACTGTGATAATCATAGCAGTCATTGAAGCGGGTTCAGCAATACTAACTTCAATACCTGTGAAAGCGATTAATAAGAATAAGTATGAATATGCATTTAATCCTCCGCTCAAAGTTGCAATTTTAGTTTTTTCTTTAAATAATTTAATTGTAGTTGATAAATTTCTTTTAGCTATAATGGATGCAAGCAAGAAAAGAGATATGCCTAAATTGAGGTAAAACGCATAGAGTATCGGGGGTGTAATTTTTATCGCATTACCATCAATCGTTCTACCAACCGCAATTAAAAGTGATGCAATTATCATGTATTGGCATGATTTATCTAAAAGAATTGCTTTAAACGATTCTATAATATTTTTTTTTCTGTTTAGAAATGAAACACCATAAAATAAGAATAATAGGCCGAGCACTTTGAAAAGAGATAGTTTCTCACCTAGAAAAGTCACTGCTAGTATCAATAGGAAGAATACATTAAAATTGTATAGTGGGCTTACTAAAGAGGCTTCGCCCTCTGATAATGATTTCACATATAGCCAAAATGCAATTGAATAGACAAAACTACTCAAAGTAACATAAAATAAGATTGAAGTACTAAGTACAATATCTACAAAAAAAAGTGCAGGAAGTAAAAATATTGTTCCCAAGCCAAAAAATAGAAAAGTACCACTAATACTATCTGATTTTTCTCCAAGTTTTTTTACTAGAATTCTTTCCCACCCTAATAGGATAATTCTGCCACCTAGGGCGAGATAGGGTATTAGCATAAGATGAGGTATGGTAACGAGTATATAAATCTTTAATAAATTATGCGCAAAATTTATATATATCTAAATGTTAACTGTATTTATGTTTGAAGACTATCTGATGGAACTAGAGCTTCGGGGACAATCTAAAAATACAATAAGAAATTATGGATACACTTTGTCTAATTTCTTCGATTTCACAAATAAAAATCCAGAATCAGTCACCGAATTGGACATTAAACGTTACATGATCCATCTAAAAAATGAAAATAATGCGACTAATAGAACTATACATAGGCATCTCAATGCACTGCGTTCATATTTTAGGTACCAAAATATTGACATTGCAGACAAAGTCATGTTGCCAAAACTGTCCAAACCTTTGCCCAAATTTTTAACTAAAGAGGAAATTAAAATTCTCCTCGATGAGCCCAGTAAATTACGCGATAAATGCTTAATCAGATTGTTGTATTCTACTGGTTTAAGGGTGTCAGAGCTAGTTAAACTCAATAAAAACGATATAAAAACTGAATCAATCCATGTTGTATCCGGGAAAGGATCTAAAGATAGGATCGTATTCGTAGATTCTAAAACTAGAGAGATGNNGCAAGGACAATTCAATGGTTGATAAAGAAATATTCTAAAGAGGCGGGAATTGAAAAAAAAGTCACACCACATGTATTGAGGCATTCATTTGCAACCCACATGCTTGAGGGTGATGCGGACATAGTAGTGATAAAGGAACTTCTTGGCCATTCCAATTTATCTACTACCCAGATTTATACCCACGTAACAGACGAAAGAAGAAAGAAAGTTTATGATAAAGCGCATCCTCTATCTAATGAATAAATTTAAAAACATTTGCCTGAGTCTTTAATTTGGTGTTTTTATGAGAATAATTCTTTTAGGTCCGCCAGGTTGCGGAAAAGGAACTCAGGCAGACATTATTTCTAAGGATTTTGATATGCCTCATATATCTACTGGGGATATACTTAGAGATAATGTCAAAAGAGGAACAGATGTAGGTAGAAATGCAAAAGAATATATGGATTCCGGGCGTCTTGTTCCGGACGCAATC
>DUKX01000112.1:0-245 GCA_013329085.1 Methanofastidiosum sp.
AACAGAGGAGTATAACGGTGGTGGTAGTGGCGGTGGAGGAGTAGGCTCAAGCGCCGAAGATGCTCTAAAGAAAATTAAAGACGCTCTCGACGATTATATCAAATCTCTCGAACACGAACTCTACCTTATGGAACAACGCAAAGAGTCCGAAGAGGACAGAGTTGCGTTTATGCGTAAAATTCAGGAGACTATTCATAATCAAGCCAACTATTATCGTTCCCTAAATCTTGCAGAAACGTCTAGTG
>DUKX01000112.1:307-4596 GCA_013329085.1 Methanofastidiosum sp.
GCACAAATTGAGGCAATTAGGTCTACAAACGAAGCACTAGAAGATAATATCGCACTGCAAGAGGCACAAGAAGCACTTGCAAGAGCCAAAGCAAATAAAGTTAGAGTATATCGTGAGGGTCAAGGTTTTGTATATGAAGAAGATATCACAGCCGTAAGTGAAGCCCGAAAAAATCTCGATAAACTCAATCGTGAACAGCAGTTAAAAGATGAAGTTGCACGATTAGAAAAACTTAAAAAGCAGGCATTGGATAATATTGACACTCAAATTAAACGTTGGGAAGATTATAGTGAATCGTGGTCGTCTGTTGCGTCGAACTATAAAAAAGACCAAGATAAACTTTTAGCTGAACAGGTATTTGGCATTAATACCGAACAGGCAGGTTGGGAAGAAAGACTTGGAAACGCTAAGAGTTTTGTCGCACAGTATAATGCACTTATGGCTCAGATTGGTGCGGCAAATATGGCAGGTGCAGGTGCGGCAAGCGGAGGGTCTGGCGGAGGTGGTGGAGGATACGTTTATAATATCACCACTCAAAAAGGTAAAGATATTGCATCTGGACTTGGCACTGGACAAACGTATAAAGCATCTGATGGCTCAACTTGGAAGAAAAACTCCGACGGTAGTCTTAGCGTAACAACAAAATCTGGAAATACCTATGCGGGAAAATACGCATCTGGAACTTTAAGCGCCAATCCCGGTATGGCTAATGTAGACGAACATGGTAGTGAACTTATTCTAAGAAATCCTCCTTCGGGAAGAATGACATATATGGAAAAGGGGGACGGAGTAGTCCCCGCAAATCTGACTAAAAATCTTATGGAGTGGGGCAGGTTTAGTCCTGCATCATTCACACCAAACGCATCTGGTGGCGGCAGTAGTATAGTATATCAAATTGATAACTTAACACTACCAAGTGTCAGAAACGCAGAAGATTTAATCAGTGGTTTACACTCTCTTAAAACGAGAGCAATGCAAAAGAGTAAGAGTAGGAGTTAACACCTCCTGCTCTTATATTTATAAGAAAGGAGGATGAATATGTCACAAAACATAGAAAAAGCACTAGACGGAATTATAGATGCGATAAAAACAATAGTTGATAATAGAATGAATGAAGGAGCATTTGATATAACGAAAAATGCAAAAATCACACAAGTATTAGGGAATAATACTTACAACATTCTATTAGACAACAATACATATGAAAAGATAAAAAGCAATGGAGACACATCTTATAATACAAATGATATAGTAAAGGTAATGATTCCTCAAAACAATCCAAGTATGATGTTTATACTTGGAGGTGGAGGTTCTGGTACTGCCGCTGTGACAGCATACGGAGATTTGTCAGGAAAGCCACAAATCAACTCAATCACTCTTAACGGCGGGAATAATACAATCACAACGGCAAATGTACCCGATTCAACTGATAAAAGATATATTACAGATGCTCAGGCAACAAAAATAAATAATACTATTGGCACTAATACAGGAGACGAAACTGCTACAAGTTTAGGTTCAAAAATATATAATGCTACAGAAAAATCAACGCCAGTAGATACTGATACAATAGCAATATCTGACAGTTCCGCATCAAACGTATTAAAAAAACTGTCTTGGTTTAATGCAAAAACTACACTTAAAACATATCTTGACACATTATATGCGGCAATCAATCATGCTCATACTGTAACAAATATAACTGATTTCGACACAGGGGTTGGCAATAATGCAGATGTGTCAGCTAACACTTCTGCAAGACACTCACACACAAATAAAGCTATATTAGACAATACTACTGCATCATTCACGACCGCTGAACAAACAAAACTATCAGGAATAGAGTCAGGTGCAGAGGTAAACAATATCTCCGATGTAAATGCTACAGATTTAACCGATGCGGGAGATACTAGTTTGCATTATCATTCAGCGGATAGAAATAGAGCAAACCATACAGGAACTCAATTAGCGGCTACTGTATCTGACTTTGCGGCAACTGTAAGGACTACTGTTTTGACAGGATTGTCAACGGCGACAAATGCTGTTGTTTTGGCTACTGATACTATATTAGTGGCAATAGGCAAATTGCAGAAACAGATATCTGACCATATATCAGATGCCGTTGCTCATATAACCGCAGGAGAACGTACTACATGGAATGCTAAATTAGACGCTTCAACATACACCGCAAGTGATGTGCTGACAAAAATTAAAACCGTTGACGGTACGGGAAGCGGGTTGGATTCGGATTTGCTAGAAGGACAACATGGCGCGTATTATCTTGATTGGGCAAATACTACAAATAAACCCGACCCAGTAATTACACTAAACGGCGATTTGTCAGGTAGCGGAACGATGACCGATTTGGGAAATGTAATAATATCCGCTACTGTTGCAGATAATTCTCATAATCATATAGCGTCTAATATATCTGATTTTGATACTGAGGTTAGTAATAATACGGACGTCGCGGCAAACACTACCGCTAGACATACACACACCAACAAAGCCATATTAGATGCTACAACAGCATCATTTACTACGGCAGACGAAACCAAACTAGATGGGATAGAGGCAGGAGCAGAGGTTAATAATATCTCTGATGTTAATGCAACAGATTTAACCGATGGCGGTGAAACAACTTTGCATACTCATAATGGTGAAAATATATCTCAAACAATATATACAACCACAACCGCCGTCACAGAAGGATGGTATAGAATTGCGACAATTCCAATCGGAACCCAATTTAAACAATCAACTTTTAGAATCAAAGGTTATACCGCAACGGGTACGACGACCGAATCTAAAATAGATATTAATTTGGGATACTATTCGGGAAATTATACGTCTCAAGTTAGTGCAATAACGTGTAACACATCTCATTCATTTAACGTTCAAACAAATGCCGAAAACGGATGGGTGTTTTTATATTGCAGAGTATCGTTTGATGCGACTAGTGCTTATATTGATATGTATAAATATAAAACAACCGCAGTTACAATGGAAGTTCAACCATTAACATTAAACGATTGGGTTTGGGCAACGGGCGCATTAACCGTAAATCCTACCGTTGGCGCTTATAGAAACGCAACAGCAGTGATGGGTGCGGGGCTTTATGGAAATAATATTTATGCAGGCTCTTCAGGCTATTCAACCTCTTCAGGGTCTTCGAGTTATTCTAATTATGGGGTGTTTGGAACAAATACATTATCAAATACAACCAACAAAACGGGGCAATGGGCATATTTTGGAAGTTGTACCATAGATTATAATTCCTCCTATCTTAGAGGCAGGTCTTTAAACATAAGATGTCGCTTGCAAGAAATGAGTTATGATGGAACAGTATCTCCAAACGAAATGGATGATTTTGCTTTAAATATTCAAGTAAATCTTGGGTATCACGCAGACGGAGCGGCATTTAATGCTTTGGTTCCTACGTTTGACATGAACATTGAAGGTCAAACATCTTTGACGGTAAATGATGTATGTGGACTTGTTTATTCTACGTCTACTACGCAAAAAGTTATAAGATTTTATGTGAAGTTAAAAGCGGCAAATACTGTATATGGTATAAATCCCGAACAAAGATATGGTAGGGCGTTTGCAACAAGTACATATGCTCAAACAACAAGTTATATAATATTTAGTTATGCAGGAGACCAAGCGCCAATAGTTTCTCTGCCAGCACCAGCACAGGGAAGTGTGGTTTATCCTAAATTTAAAAAATTAAATTCTCCTGCTTTGGTGGGCGTTCCTACGGCTCCAACTGCAACAGCAGGCACAAACACAACACAAATTGCGACAACAGAGTTTGTACAGTCCGCTATGGCAAGTGCAGGCGCGGCAATAATCTATCAATCAACAGAACCAACAGAGGATCAAATAGCCCAATATTGGTACAGAATATTATAAGGAGGTGGCTAGATGTTAACAACGCCAATTTTATTTCAGCAGGTAGCATTTGATGCCGCCTTTGACCAAACGGTATTTTTTAACGTAATAGGTGGCAATCAGGTCGTAAGTAACAACCTCAAAATTTTAGACAACGACACATTGGCGGTTGTTTATGATGCAACACAAGTAACATTCAGATTTGAACACGTAATACCTGCAAATACTTTAATCAATGGCAAAAACTATGTAATGCAGGTTAGGACATTTGATGCGAGTGCAAATGCGTCATTGTTTAGTAATTCTGTCCAGTTCTATTGTTTTACATCTCCTACAATGACATTTACAAATATTCCTGTAGGAAATATTATTGAAAATAGTACATTTTTGTTTGA
>DUKX01000162.1 GCA_013329085.1 Methanofastidiosum sp.
ATAATTGGCAGCATGTAGGACTGCTTTTGAGATTCCGCCCTTCTCTTTATCTAGGTAAACTTCATTTATTCCCCATACAACAGAAAGTTTTCTGGCAGTGGCGGCATTATTTGTCATGCCATAAGTAGGTACTGAAAGTTTGTGCCTGGATACCATACATGCAGTATAGCCTGACCTTGTCGAAGTAACAATTGCCTTGACATCTGATAATAATACAGCTTTTGCAACAAGTGAAGATATTACATCCGCTACTCTCTTGGAAGGGCCATATTCAGATCTTGGCTTTAGCTCTTTTTCAGTTTCAATTGCCACCTTTACCATCATTTCTACACTTTCGAGAGGATATTTACCAATAGCAGTCTCACCGGATAGCATAACTGCATCAGCACCACTATAAATTGCACTGGCTATATCTTCAACTTCCGCCCTTGTTGGTCTTGGATTCTCTATCATAGAGTTTAGCATCTGAGTCGCAACGATTACTGGCCTACCCTTTACATTGCATTTTTCAATTATAGATCTCTGGACACTTGGAATCTTTGAAAGATCAATCTCAACTCCTAAATCACCCCTTGCAACCATTATGCCCTCGGAATATTCAATTAAGTCATCAATATTCTTTATTCCAAAGTTGGACTCTACCTTGGAGATTATCCATTGCTCGCCGTTGTCTTCTTTTATTATTTCTCGTGCCTTGATTATGTCTTCTTTAGTTGATGCAAAAGATAGTGCAATAAAATCAACTTCGTGTTTTACTCCAAATTTTATATCAACTAATTCATTTTCAGTAACGGCTGAAGGACAGTACGCATTTTCAGGGATATTAATACTTACTTTTTGTCTGAGATTTCCTTCATTTAAGGCTTTTAGATGTATATCTTTATCCTCGATTCTTACTACTGAAAATATCAATGTACCATCATCAACTAGGACTTTATCGTTAGGTTTTAAGAATCTAGATATATCGTTTTGCAATGGAATTATATCTTTTCCTTTATTGACAGAAAAGATGTATTCTTGATCTGTAAAAATATGGATTGTATTATTAAATTCTCCTATCCTAATGTCTGGGCCTTTTGTATCGAGCAAGATGCCAATCTTTTTATTGGTATCCTCCGATACCTCTTTTAGAATATTAATAACTTTAAGATGCTCAGAATGAGTGCCGTGCGAGAAGTTTAATCTTGCTACATCCATTCCTGAAAGAGCAAGTTTTTTTATCATTTCATAATTTGAAACACTTGGCCCAATTGTACATACAATTTTTGTTTTCTTCAAATCTAGAATTCCTCCCATGCAATATCGAATTCGATCTCTAGATTCATTATTTTATCAATAACAGATTTTAATGTCATAGTTTTTGATTCTTCTGAAATATTCATTAAAAATCCTAAATTGCCTTTATTAATCAAAATTGGAGTTAATTTATCAATACTAATCTTTTTTCCAAGGATATCTTTTTCAGGAAAACTATCAGGATCAATCTTAATCTTTGTTATCAATATCGAACCTTTATCACCTGTAATACCTTTAATTTTTTCTTTTAGCCTTTTTTCAATTTCTCCGATTGGTATGTCTCTGTGCTCTCTGCAATAGTGAACTGAATGTATGGAATAAATATTTTTTTCACCGCTATGTTCTAAAAAACCAATGCTACTATCACCAATATCACTTCCCTTATGCCCCGGGAAACTACAATTTTTAACTTCAAGAGGGTCAATAGAGAATACCTTCATTATGCCCAAAATATCTTTTGCCCTATCAGCCATTAAATGTTCCATTTGTCACACCTGAAAGATAATTATTAGATTAATATAAAAGTTTCACTGTATTTGATTGACGTATATATTATCGTTACATTTATAAGGAACTTCAAAATATATGGCTTGGATTTAATCGTCAAGCGGGGGTTGCCGAGCCTGGTCAAAGGTGCAGGGCTTAGGACCCTGTGATGTAGGTCTTCCTGGGTTCAAATCCCAGCTCCCGCACTATTTGATAAAACAAATGCGATAATTTTTCTTCAAAATAAAATAATTAAAAAATTCAAGAATAAAAATTTAACCATATCTCTTTTAAAGTAGTTCTCTTAAATTTATCTATTCTTTTTAATGACATCACGACAGTTGTAGCTATAAGAAACTGTAAGCATTTTATCTCACTTATTGTAGGCGATTTAGCAGTCCCAATCAAAGACCCCAGAACCAGGTTCTGTCTTTTTGTTTGTATAGTAGTTCCACTGTAATTTTACTCCGTTTTCTTGTTCATACTTCTTGATTTGTTCTATAAGGTCCAGATATCCCCTAGCATCAATTGTAGTTATTCGGGTGTTAGTCTTTGCATCGTAAATGCCATATGCTATTGTTTCACCACTTCTACATAATTCTCTTACGATGACATCCTGTGTAGTTGCACTTGCTATGCCTACAGTTGCTAAAAAGAATAGAAATGCTAGTAATATTCCCCCCTTTTTCATGTTATCCCTCCTCCTTTATTATTTTATATTTATCCCACAAGTAATTCAATATTCTCATATATAAGAATATTTGAAATAATTAAGAGAAATTAAGAAAAGTCATGTCTTTAAACCTATACATTTTGGAATTTACACCATTAAGATTATATTTAAATTATTCATTTCTTAATTGATTATTATGGGATTTGAAATACCTGAAATATTAAAGATATCACAACAAATGGAAGATAAATTAATAGGCAAAAAGATTATAGATATTACTTTGACAGAGCATTCAAAATCCATAATTAAACAAGGTATGTCAAATCTTGATAAAAGACAGAATGATATCTTAAATATGCCTATTACTAAAATTTTCCCAAAAGGTAAATGGATATTCTTGGAATTTCAAAATAATAATATATTGATGTTTGGGGAAATAATTGGGAAGTTTTCATATATTGAAAAAGAGGAATCTTTACCTCTGAAGTACCATATTAGTTTTCAATTTGAAGATGGATCTGCTTTGACCTTTCAGTCTTCTTTATACGCTTTTTTGACAGTTGCAACAAGAGATGAGAAAAGTCAGCATAGATATGCAGGCAACATTGGCCCATCCCCAAATGAATCAAACTTCTCATTAGGCTATTTTTTACAAGTACTGTCAAATAATGAAAAAAAGCCAATAAAATCAGCGCTAAATATCCAAGATCAAATATCTGGTCTTGGGAATGCATATATCAACGATATTTTGTTTGAATCTGGAATCCATCCTAAACGAAAAGTTTCTGATCTTAGCCAAGTAGAGAGGGATAATATATTTGATTCAATAATTAAAATAATAACATCCGCAATTCAACTTGGTGGAAGTGCTGATGAATTTGACCTATATGGAAATTCAGGGAAATATTCTCGTATAATGGATAAAAATACTTCTCTTTGCAGAAAATGTGGCGAGAAAGTTATTAAAGAAAACATACTTGGCTCTTCTTCATATTTCTGCTCAAAATGTCAGAAGTTATAATCTGCCTATTTATTTTCTAATTCCCAATAATCTGAGTATTATGTCAAATATCCCCTTAGTTTCTTTTGTAGTATTCTCTTTAGTTTCTACTGTTTCTTGATTAGATTCATACTCGTTGGGATTATCATTCTTATCAGAAATATATCTATTTGTATCAAATTCTTTTTTTTCACCTATATTGAACAGAAATACTTTCTCTCTTGATGTTGAAACTAAACTTGAGCTATCTAGAGAGAATACTAGAGAATTAATAGAATACATATAATTGTGATCATCAAATGTTTGATAGCTCCATACCTCTTTTCCCTTGTCAGATAATACATAAATTTTGTCCATTGACCCTGCGGCAATTAAAGTTCCATCTGGATTAATAGAAACTGAATAAATTCCTTTATCTTCAAGAGATTTCCATAACTGCTGACCCTCATTTGAGATTAGATAGACCCCTCCCTCTCTAGAACCTGCAACTATGTACCTCCCACTAGGATTGATTTTGACATTTATTACTCCTTCATTTCTTTTTGATTTGCACAATATTTCCCCGGTTTTTGAGATGATATATATCCAACCATTTTTTGTTCCAGCAGTAATATATTCGCCATCAAAACTTATATCGACAGAATTGATTTCGCCTACTGTTTCTATGCTCCAAAGAAGTTTCCCATCTTGGGATAGTAAGTAAATATTTTGGTCATTTGATCCAATTATAATATAGTTTCCATCAGGAGTTATCTCGACTGCCGTAACTGGTGCATTAGTTTCAAGTTTCCAGAGGAGATCCCCTTTTCTTGATAATAAATATGCCACCCCATCATCTGATCCAGCAATTATTTTTGACCCATCAAATGAAACTGCAACAGATTCCACCGTATTTTGTGTAGAAAAAGTCCAAAGTACCTCTCCTTCTTTTGAAAAGAAGTAGATATTCTTATCTCTTGACCCGCCTGCAGTATATGACCCATCAGGAGTTATATCTACAGAAAGTGCCCTGTCGTTGGCTAGAAATTTCCATAATAGATCTCCTTCTTTTGAATAAAGATAGAAAGTATTATCAAGAGAACCCACAGCAACGAATGATCCATCTTGACTTATGTCAACAGAATACACCGTTTTTTCAGT
>DUKX01000191.1 GCA_013329085.1 Methanofastidiosum sp.
TAAGTAAGGAGGAAACAAGTTGGAGAAAACTATCGGATTTATGGAAAAATGTCAGACGGGCATTCTGCCTTTGCTTTCAAGAGAGGAGTTATACTCTTTTGGCATTATTGAGCTTTCAGAGATGATCATGTCGATTGAGCATGCCATAAGCTACACAGAAGGGTATAGATTTTTGTTCCTCTGTTTTGGCAGCGAGGAGTCATCAGAGAAGGCAAAGGCTGTCATGAAAGGATTGGAGGATTACCTACAGATTGTAAAAGATGTGTACCGATTCAAGGTGGCTGAGAAAAAAAAGAGGGAGAACTTCCTGAAAGGAGATATGAATTAATGGCAAAAAATATACCCGATCATGTCATGAGGACGGTCAATTTCTATTTAGAGAATAGGGTGTGGCTTGAAGAGATTGTTAAGTTTGGTGACGATTACTCTCAAGCTATGGCAATTGAAATCATAAAAAAGGCAAAAGAGATTCTAAATCAAAATTAATTTTTATTTTTTACACGTTAAATTTTACGTAAGTCTAACCCACAACTTATCTTATATGCATTCAATAAACATATAAATTAATGGGCGAAATAGATAACGAAATATTAAAACTGATAGGTAAATTCCCCCCAATAATTTTACTATCTACATTCTTACTAATCAAATTACAATTAATTGATAATTCTCTAAACATATTATTCTTGATAATAAATAAATCTTTGATTTTGGCATGTTTCTACCAATTGATTTCTTACCTACTTCGTAAAGATTTAATTTGCTTATATAAAAAATTTAAAATGAAATTATTTAATAAAAAACACAGAAAAAATTTACACATAAAAATAGTATTTTCTTTGTCATTGCTTTTCTTACAATGATGTCCAATTCAGAACTTTTCACCTATTTTTAGCCTTGGGATTTGTTCCTGTATGAAAGCGCCGAGGAAGGGATTTGAACCCTTGTGGTGGCGAGCACCAGCGGTTTTCGAGACCGCCGCCTTACCTAGCTAGACTACCTCGGCCTAAAATGGTATTCTGAAATTCTTTCCAGCGTAGACTGCACTTTCTCCTAGATATTCTTCTATCCTTAGTAATCTATTGTATTTTGCACAACGTTCGCTTCTTGAGGGAGCTCCTGTTTTTATTTGTCCAGATGAGATCCCAACAGCAATATCTGCTATCATAGTATCTTCTGTCTCACCACTTCTGTGGCTTACAACAACGGAATAACCGCTTCTGTATGCAAGACTTGCAGTATCAATAGCTTCTGTAAGAGATCCTATCTGATTTACTTTCAATAGTAGAGAGTTACAAGCTCCTTTTTTTATACCCATTGACAATCTATTCTTGTTAGTAACAAAAAGATCATCACCCACAATTTGTATTTTTTTGCCTAATTTTTTTGTTATTTCCACAAACCCTTCAAAGTCGTCTTCTGCCATTGGATCTTCTAAAGAAATAATTGGATATTTTGAGCTTACGTCTGCAAATAAATCTACTAATTCTCCAGAACTCATCTTCTTTCCCATTGTATTGTAGGTATTTGTTTTCTCATCATAGAATGTAGAAGAAGCTGTATCTAGTGCAATTTTAACAACATCTTTATAGGATAGCTCTTCAAGAGTTGACATTATTACTTCAAGAGGTTCAGATATTTCCTTCATTGGAGGGGCATATCCGCCCTCATCCCCCACATTAGTTGAACTCTTCCCATATTTTTTAGCAATGATCTTTTTCATATGATGATAAACTTCAGCACAAATTCTCAAAGCCTCTGAAAAAGAGTTGGCGCCTACTGGCATTATCATAAATTCTTGGAAGTCAAGTTCATTTCCAGCATGTTCTCCGCCATTTATTACATTCATCATGGGTACTGGTAGAACATAGGTGTTTAACCCACCAATATATTGGTAAAGAGGAATGTTAATTGTGTCTGCGGCGCATCTCGCAGCCGCAAGAGAAACTGACAATATGGCATTGGCGCCAAAAATATTTTTATTTTCTGTTCCATCTTCTTCTATCATTACTCTGTCTATTTCCCTCTGTTTTCTGATATCCATCCCTATTAGTAAAGGAGTAATAGTTTCATTAACATTTCTGACAGCGTTCAAAACGCCTTTTCCACCATATCGATCATTTTTATCTCTGAGCTCTAAAGCCTCGTGTTTTCCAGTTGAAGCGCCTGAAGGAACTATCGCTGAGCCATAACCCCCTCCTGTAATAATTTCTGTTTCAATCGTTGGATTTCCTCGGGAATCTAGAACTTCTCGAGCTTTAATATCTATAATCTCAAACATCTCAAAATCTTTTGCACTGAGCATCAAAACACCTTCATTAATTTAATAAATAGATAAATTTTAAGGTTTTCCATGAATATTGAAGATCTTCCCCTCGCAAAAGGAGATATCTGTCTTCTTCAATCAAAGGGATATGATAAATTATACCCCCCTCAAGAAGAGGCGGTTATTAAAGGTCTTCTATCGAATAAAAATCTTATTCTCGCAATACCTACTGCATCAGGTAAAACCCTAATCGCAATTCTAGCTATCTTAAAATCACTAAAAGAAGGCAAGAAGGCCATCTATCTAGTTCCGTTAAGAGCATTAGCCGACGAAAAATATAAGGAATTCAAAGAATTGGGATTGAATGTCGGGATATCAACTGGGGATTATGATCATCTTGATTATACCTTAAAAAAATATTCTGTATTAATTCTAACTATTGAACGTTGTGATTCTCTTTTAAGAAATGATACTGATTTTTTCAATGATTTTTCATTAGTTATTTATGATGAAATTCACTTGATTGATTCTCCCAACAGAGGGGCAACACTTGAGATAGTTATTTCAAAGCTATCTGATAAAAGAATAATTGGATTATCTGCAACAATCTCAAATGCAGATGAAATAGCTTCGTGGCTAAAAGCAGTTTTAGTGAAATCTGATTGGAGGCCTGTACCGTTGAAGAAAGGAGTTCTTCTAAAAGAAATTATATTTTTTGAAAATGAAGAAAAAGATATTGGGCCTGTTGAAGATCCTGTTTACCAGTTATCAAAAGACTCTATAGATGACGAAGGTCAGGTATTAATTTTTGTAAATAGTAGGAGGGCAGCCGAATCTACATCAGAAAAACTTGCGAAAAGATTTTCTATAGTTAATAAAGAAGGAGACTTTTCAGATACCACATCGGGCAAGAAGCTAGAAAAATTATTTAGACATGGAATAGGATTTCATCATGCTGGTTTATTATCTGAAGACAGAAAAAAAGTTGAAGACTTTTTCATTAATAATTTAATAAAAGTCATCGTAGCAACTCCTACTCTTGCGGCAGGCGTAAATCTACCTGCAAGGAGGGTCATAATAAAGGATTATTTTCGATTTGATTCAAATTTTGGGTCAATAAAGATACCAAGAATTGAAATAGCCCAAATGATGGGTAGGGCTGGAAGGCCAAAATATGATTCTACTGGGGAGGCTATATTAATTGCAAAAAGAAAAGAAGAAAAAGATTTTTTATTTAAAGAATATATAAAATCTGAGCCCTTGCCAATAACATCAAAACTTGCAACTGAAGGTGGATTAAGGGCGCATGTTCTATCTCTCATCGCATCAGAATTCGTTAAAGACAGAGGAGGCCTACACGATTTCTTCAATAAAACATTTTATGCTTTTAAGGAAGACCCTGAATTAATTGTTCCTTTAATAGATAAGAACCTTGATTTTTTAATAGAAAATAGTTTTTTGGAAAAAGATTTTTCATCAACTCCTTTGGGGTCTGTAGTTTCAAAATTATACATTGACCCTAAATCTGCAATCATAATGAGAGATGGTATACTGAAGGATAGATTTAATGATATAGGGATCCTTCATTTACTATGTGCTACTCCCGATATGCCAACGCTTTACTTAAGAAAAAAAGAGTTTGAAGTCTATCACGAAGCACTTTCAGAGTTCTGGGAAAAGATAATTACAGAGATCCCTGATTCAACCTACGAAGAAGCAGAGTTTGAGTTTTTTATATCTCAATTCAAAACGGCAATGCTTTTTCATGATTGGATAAACGAAGAAAAAGAAGAGTTTTTAGTATTAAAATATGGGATTGGCGAAGGAGATTTACAGAGGCTTAGAGAAAATATGGATTGGCTTTTGTATTCACTTGAAAGAATAAGTCATATCTTTCGGAGAAATGTTTCCCAAATAAGAACTTTAAGAACTAGAGTCAAATATGGCATTAAAGAAGAATTAATAGATCTTGTTGAACTAAAAGGTATTGGACGGATAAGGGCTAGAAGGTTATATAACGAGGGAATAAAAAATAGAAATATGGTGAACATTGACAATCTCCCTTCTATTAAAAAAGTATTGGGGGAGAGAATTTCTGAAGCGCTAGTTTCTGGAAAAGAGTATGAGGAAAGAGGATTAAAACAAACTAAGATAGACGAATTTTAGAAGAATAAACGGCTGTGGGACATAATTAACCTGC
>DUKX01000007.1 GCA_013329085.1 Methanofastidiosum sp.
GTTTAATTCGTTACAATTCCTAAGTTTGATGTGAACGATCTTTTTAATTCATTTCCTGAAACAGAGGAAACAGCACTTGTCACTAACCAAGATGGTTGAGAATCATAGCCAAAATATCTTAATGTGTCTGACTTATAAACAATAGAATCATTATTAACAGTCTGAGCATTAGTAAACATTGTAAAGAATATATTTAGAATAAAGATGAATAAAATTCGATCAAATTTATGAATCATATTTTTAGATTTAAAATTTTAGTTGATTTAAAATATAGTTATCAATAGCCGGGATTTTGAACCAAATATCCTTTGTCAACCTCTGTTTGCATAAATGGATGCAAATACATACGTTTTCTAAACGTACGGACTGAAAAAACATAAGGTTCATATCTAAATTCTTTACTACCAGGAATTGCATATATTTTTATACCCCACATATTTCCTTTCATCAAGCCCTCTGTATCAGAGATCAGCCAACGTCTTTCATCAAAAATTCGATGTCCGTCAAAAGCTAATTCTATTGCCCGTTCATTTCTGAGTTTTTCCCTGAATTGTTCTTGCGAAAGACCAGCTGGAAAATTAGGCATTCCGGATCTTGCTCTTATAATATTTACTGCATCATAAGCTTCTTTTACTGGTCCCTGAGCTTCGTTCAGCGCTTCTGCATAGTTTAAATAAAGTTCAGCTAGTCTAAAAACCGTCCAATGTCCGTACGCCGTAGGCTTACTAATGTCTGCAATACCGGGAATAGGCTTACGTACCCAGGCTCCACCAACACATCCTTTCAAATCAATTCCAGCAGGTTCTGTTGTTGTAACTACCAACGGATGCTTCTCATTCCAGTAAGACCCATTGTATGCTATTGTTTGTTTGAAACGCGGATCGAGTTCCTCGTATTTTTTGTTCAGGTCATTTCCTCCATTCATATCCCAGTTTTGAACTGTACCATCTTTCTTCTCATAGTATTTCTGAAAGTTAAATGTTAAAGTGATACCAAAACCACCAAATGAAGGAGGAAGAAAAAAAGTAAAACTATTCTTTTGGTTAATTTTTTCTGCCAAAATAATTTCAGAATTATCTAATTGTTCCCAAACATATTTATAGTTCTTATCAATACCCTGATTTGTAATTAAAAAACATTTTGAAGCTGGTGCTGCATCAAGGGCTGCTTTTGCGGCATCAGCTGCTACCTGCCACCTGTTTTGGTCATAGCTTCCAAAACAAATCAAATCATTATGACCTGGAAAATCAAGAACTGGCTTATTTGTATTGAATTGAGGACTTGCTGCAAATAATAACACCTTTGATTTTAATGCGAGTGCCGCTAATTTTGTAGCTCTACCTCTGAATTGAGGATCATAAGTTTCTGGTAATTGATTAATTGCCACTTCACAATCTGCCAATATAAAATCCAATGTTTGTTGAAGCGTACTTCGTCTTATTTTCATGTCTTCATCAATCTGAAATCGATGATCAACAATAGGAACACCCCCATAATGCTTAAACATTTCAAAATAGTTTAAAGCACGTATAAACCGCGCTTCACCTTCCACCTGACTTATGTAAGAGACATTAGTGGGTACTTCTCCAATTCTTTCAATAAGAATATTGCAAATCCGTATTGCTGTCCATCTTGTTTTCCATCTATGATCCGCCTGTACTGTAGAACTCAAACTACCAGTGTTCCATGTTCCATGCACCCACAACCAAGGAGCCACAGCTTCTGCTTCTTCGCAAGCAGTTGAAATAGGTGCATCTTTTTTATCCCGAATGTCAAAGAAGGCCATATCTGTATGTATACCCCAATAATAGGCATTTGTTACAAAGGTTTCCACTTGAGTTTTAGATGAAAATATTAAGTCTTCGGTAACATCAACACCAGGTGCTTTTTCCAGGAAGTCCCCAAACATTTCTTCACACGAAGTTGTAAAGAGTATTATAGATATAATTGATAATGTAAAATATATATTTTTCATATCTCTTAATATTAAAATTTAATATTTATTCCACTGTTAAATGTAGTAGTAATCGGATAAGGTTCATAATTACCATCGGCATAAGTAGGGATTTCAGGGTCTTCTCCGGGAAACATGTGAGACCATGTATAAAGATTATTGCCGGTCAGATAAATGCGTACAGATTTAAGTCCCATTCTGGTTATAAATTTAGAACTAAATGTATAACCTAACTCAATATTTTTTAACCGTAAAAAACTGGCGTCTTCAATCCAAAATGTATTAGGTTGATAATTATGTGTTTGCGAAGAAGACGATGAAACATGTGGAAAATCTGTTGCAATACCTGCTACGTATTTTTCCCAAGTCCAACTTCGGTCTAATAGATATGCCACAGCACTTCCATCCTCCTGCCAACCCCTATTGTATTTTTTTGAAGTGAGGTGAGAATAATCTGTAGCTCCCTGAAATAATACGGACAGATCTAATCCTTTATAGTTGAAACCGAATGATAAGCCAAAGGATTTTTCGGGAAATGAAGAATATCCTATCGGCACCATATCAAACTGATCAATAAGACCATCTCCATTTACATCTTTATATTTAAAGTCACCTGGTTGAATTTTATTAGAATTGTAAGCTGATACAGGTCTGTTTACATCATTTACTTCCTCCCATGTATTATAAAATCCTTCGGCAATCAGTCCAAAAAGTTGACCATACCGTTGGTTTGTTTCAGTTTGATAAGAATAAGCTCTTTTTACCTCATCCTTATATAAAACTTCATTATGTGTAATTGTTACAATTCCTTTTAGCCAGTAATTAAATGATTTACCTATTTTATTTGTGTAATTAATTTCAGCATCCCAGCCACCATTTTTCATTCTACCTAAGTTATAGGCAGGAAGAGATGCTCCAAATAAATCAGGAGTAGTTCCACGAGATGCAAGAATATTGTCTCTTGTTTCATCAAAATAGTCAAGTGTTATACGGAGTTTATCATTAAACATAGTTAAATCAACTCCTAAGTCTAGTTTCTTAGATCGCTCCCATGTTAAAAGAGGATTGCCAATTGTTCCTTCGTATGAACGTGTATATGTATTATACGTTGACCCAAATTCCCCAAAACCATAAAGAACATAATATTCTTTTGTAGTTCTACTTTACTAAAATAAAAA
>DUKX01000064.1 GCA_013329085.1 Methanofastidiosum sp.
AAAGAGGGAAAAATCTCTCAAGATGAAGAAAAAAAGATTTTGTTGGACAACATAGATTTTTTGAAGAAAGAGATCCAACAGTTAGAAGCAAGATTAAATAAAATTTCAGAAGATGTGGAATAAAATGGTAGGTTTTAGGCATGGCAGAGGTCCAGAAGGAGAATGTATCTGTACCAAATGCGGTCACAAAGAGCCTCATGAAAGAGATACTCCTTGTTTAGCTAAGAAGTGCCCAAAATGTGGCGCTGTAATGATAAGGTATTCTCCCGGAGGATTAAGATGAAAATAGCTATATCTTCAGCAGGCGCAGAACTTAATTCTCAAGTAGATCAGAGATTTGGCAGGTGCAGTTACTTTTTAATAGTTGATGTTGAAACAAATAATTTTGAAGTATATCCAAACTCTGCCGCATCTGCATCCAATGGCGCAGGTATAGAGGCGGCAAAAAATCTTGTTAAGAAGGGCATAAAAGCAATAATTAGCGGAAACATTGGGCCAAACGCATTTCAGATTCTACAAGCTGAGGGAATAGAAGTTGTGCAAGAATTTAAAGGAACGGTAAATGAAGCAGTTAAAATTTTCAAGGAAGGTAATTATTCTAAAGCTTCTTCACCTAACGTTAATACACATTCAGGATTAAGAAGGTAAAAAGGTGATTACATGAAACTTTGTTTTCCAACAGAAGGAAATGCAGGATTAGTTGAATTAATAGGCGAACATTTTGGAAGAACTCCTACTTATACCATATACGACCTTGAGTCTCATGATATCAAAGTCATTGAGAATACAAGTGAACATATGGGGGGGATTGGATATCCGCCAGAACTTATGAAGAATGAAGGCGTTGATATCCTTATATGCAGGGGTTTAGGCAGAAGAGCAATAAGTATGTTCATCGAATACGGAATTGAAGTATATATTGGGGCAACAGGAAGCGTTGAGAACGCTATATCTGATTATAAAAATATGAAACTCAAAAAAGCTACAGTTTCTGATTCATGCAGCGAGCATAAATTTGGTGATCACAGCAAAGGAAGCTGTCATCATTAATTTTTCTTTTTTAAATAGTGATTAGATGATACTGTCCATAGCTAGTGGGAAAGGAGGTACTGGGAAAACCACAGTTTCTGTAAATTTAGCCTTAAGTTTAGATAGAGTTCAATTGATAGATTGTGACGTTGAAGAGCCAAATGACAATATTTTCATAAAAGCTAATATAGAAAATACTCAAGATGTAAACGTTGAAATACCTGAAATCGATTATGAAAAGTGTTTAAGTTGTGGAAAATGTGCGGACTTTTGTAATTTTAATGCAATAATAGATCTCCCCTCTGGAATAAAGGTCTTCCCGGGGCTCTGTCATTCTTGCGGAGGGTGTAAATTGGTCTGCCCAAATGACGCAATAAGCTGGAAAGATAAAAAAATTGGGATTATACGAAGGGGAACGAGCGGAGGGATTTCCTTTTTCGAGGGTATTTTAGATATTGGTGAGGTTCGCCCTACTCCAATAATAAAAGCGCTGAAGTACCAGATAAGATCAGATATCGACACTATACTTGACTGTCCTCCAGGAACATCTTGCTCTTTCCTTGAAACAGTGAATGGTTCAGATTTCTGCATTTTAGTTACAGAGTCGACACCTTTTGGATTCAATGATTTAAAAATAGCTTTAGAAGCACTAAAAGAAATGCGAATTCCTTTTGGCGTAATAATCAATCGTGATGGAATAGGTGACGATGAAATTGAACTCTTCTGTAAGCATGAAATGATTCCAATACTACTTAAAATACCCTACAACGAAGATATAGCAAAACTATACTCAAAAGGGGAGGTATTTTTAGATTATTTTCCCGAAATAAGTGGGCAGCTTGTCTCCATGTTTAATAACATTGGGGGTAGAGAAAAATGAAGCAGATTGCAGTAGTTAGTGGCAAAGGTGGGACTGGTAAGAGCTCATTAGTTTTAGCATTTGCATCTCTTGCGAAAAATTCAGTCATTGCAGATTGCGATGTTGATGCATCAAACCTGCATATAGTTCTAAATCCCACTATATTGAAAACAGAAGATTTCATTGGCTCACAAATAGCTCATATTGACAAAAACAAGTGTACTAATTGTTTAGAATGTTATCTTGGGTGTAAATTCGGTGCAGTCACTAAGGATATCGAGATAGCAGAATCCTTATGTGAAGGTTGTGGAGTTTGTCAATTTTTATGTCCTTCCAAAGCTATAACTATGATCGATAAGATATCAGGTTATACTTATGTTTCAAAAACTCGTTTAGGCATTTTGGCGCATGCATTTTTAAAACCTGGTGCGCAATCTTCTGGAAAACTTGTAAACGAAGTAAGAAAAAATGCAATAGAAATCTCAATTGAGGATAATAAAGATTTAATACTAATTGATGGACCGCCTGGAATAGGCTGCCCAGTGATATCTACAATCACAGGGATTAACCTTGCCATAATTGTAACAGAACCAACCTTTTCTGCAATTCATGATCTTGAAAGAGTGCTTGAAGCCAATAGGCACTTTGGGGTAAAATCTGTTGTATGTATAAATAAATCTGACATAAATATACAAAATACTTCAAATATCAAAGAGTACTGCAATAGAAATAATATCCTTGTGATTGGGGAGTTGCCCTATAATCCTATTGTAAATACGGCAATTGTTTCGCGCAAGACGTTAATCGAACTTCCAGATTCACCATTATCACTTAAAATAATTGAAATATGGGAAAAAATAATGGAGTTACTAAAGGATTAAAATGGAATCTAAAGATAAGATCGTTTTTGGGCCCGTACCTTCTAGAAGATTGGGCCGGAGTCTTGGGATAAATAACATACCTCCAAAGATATGTACATACTCTTGTATTTATTGCCAAATTGGAAGAACTTTCAAAATGAGTTCTGAAAGAACTATTTTTTATCAACCTGAGTACATATTTGAATCCGTAAAGTCTAAAGTAAACGATACCATAAATAAAGGTGGCTCTATAGACTACCTTACTTTTGTACCTGACGGAGAGCCAACACTTGACAAAAATCTGGGCATAGAAATAGATCTATTGAAATCATTGGGCATAAAGATTGCAATAATCACTAATTCGTCCTTGTTGGGGCTTGATGATGTAAGGGCGGATTTGTATAAAGCCGATCTTGTATCTGTAAAAGTTGATTCCATTGATCCAGACATTTGGAAGAAAATAAATCGGCCATATAAAGCACTTGATATTGAAGAAATCAAATCAGGCCTGATTAAATTCTCAAAAAACTTCAAAGGTATTTTGTTCACTGAAACTATGTTAGTTAGAGATTATAACGATACTCCTCTTGATCTAATTAATACTGCAAGCTTCATTAAAAGATTAAATCCTCAGAAAAGCTTTATTTCAGCCCCAATAAGGCCACCAGCAGAAAAATCAGCTGACATCCCCAAAGAAGATACTATTAATCTTGCTTATCAGATTTTTAATGAGAATAATCTTGAAACGGAGTTATTGATGGGGTATGAGGGAAATGATTTTTTTTATTCCGGGAATGTAGAAGAAGATCTTTTGAGTATAGTTTCTGTCCACCCAATGAGAGAAGATGCGCTTGATTCTTATCTAAGAAAAGCAGGTAGAGGATTTGACATTGTAAAAAATATGCTTGAAAAAGATAAAATAAGAGAAATAAATTATAAAGGTAAAAAATACTATTTGAGAACGCTTTAATCCTTTAATAGGAATTTATCGAGGACGTCTTTTGCCTTTTCTCTGTTTTCCTGGTGTGTTGTGATAAACTTGACAAGTTTTTCGCTTAAGAGATTCTTGCATTCTCCGCAGAAGACCTCTCCGCGCTTGC